>JAIRSA010000117.1 GCA_031255695.1 Eubacteriales Family XIII. Incertae Sedis bacterium
GATCATTGAGGAGCACAAGGGCAGCATAGAGATCGAGAGCAAGGAGAGGAAGGGCACACGGGTGATGGTGACATTGCCGCTGCCGCCCATCAGAGGGAAGAAGAATATTGTGTAACTGACCGGCGGGTTGCCTGGTTGTTGGGCCGGCGGGCTGCCTGGCGGGTGCCGTCATGCCGAAGGGCGCAGGGGTTATGACTATTTCGGAGATAATCCTGCAAGTATTATTAAAAAAATATATAACATAATCCAAATTTGTGTTATCATTATAGTACGAGACTGTGTTATGCAGAGAAGGGGAAATTGCCATACTGTCTGGCGGGGCTTTGCAAGGAGGAGGATGCGGCGGCAGGCCTGCCGCGAAGGCCCCATGGTTTATCCGGCGGACAGTATCGGTGCCAGAAAGGAAAAGGGAATGAATATTGCGGAACTAACCGGCAGCGGCCTGTTGCCATTGGATTTTAGCGAGTATGTTGATGCAGGCGAAGGCATAAAAAGGGTTGCCGGCAACCAGGGGATCTATGTGAGGCTTCTTAAATCGTATCTGTCGAGTCAGGAATTCGACAAGCTGAAAGAGCAGGCAGCCAGCGGCGATATCGGTGCCGCCGCCGCGACCGCGCACGGGATCAAGGGGATCGCGGGCAATCTGTCGCTTGCCAGGCTCTACAATACCACCATAGAGTTCGAGGGGCAGCTGAAACAAGGCGCCTTCGGGCAAGAAACGAGCGAACTTTTTTTCCAGGCCCACGAAAAGACAAAGGAGTACGTAGGGCTGCTGATAGAAAAGCTGGAAAGCTAACCGGGGCATGCGGCCCCTGACTAGATAAATATGCCGGCGGTCCGGCTTTGCCGCGCGGGCTGTTTTTGTGCGCCCTGCGAAGATGCGGGGAGCGGCATTGATTTAGAACAAATGCGGGCAGAGAGAAGGGCGGCCAAGTATGAACCTAATGGTTGACACAAATGTCGTACTGGATGATATTCTTGGGCGTGTCCCAAATTCGGAAAACACACGAAAAATCAGCCCGGCCGATTTTCTCGTGCAGTTTGGATATACATTTACGATGGAGAAAGAGGGGAAATAGATCCGGCAGCTGGCAACTGCCGGAGTACGCCCGCCGCCGCAGGTCTATGGCGTGTCGGCGGGTTCCTCTATGCGGGCCAGGCGGCCGATGTAGCCGGTTTTCTCGTCACTGCCCTCGCTGTCGAACAGCGCCTGGACATCTAGGCTGAATGCCTCCGGCGCACCTGAAGCGCACATGATGGGCAGGGCGAAAGAGCATCTTGGCTTCCGCAAGTCGAGCTTCATGAGCTCATTCAGCAGCTTTTCCTTGCCGTCCTGGCTGATTATAGGGCTGCTCAGCAGCGAGGCGCGGAAGCCCTTTATCTCATTGTCCAGTGAAAACAGCTCGACAAACCTGGCAGAAAAACGCACAGTGTCTGTAAGGCTGTCATAGTCGAATATAATGTCGCCCGTAAGCTCTTCGAGCGCACGCGTCTTGGCGCGCTCGCGCCACAGCAGCTCCACCGTGCGCCCGGACAGCACGCCGTCGTCCACGGCGACGCTGCCGAAACTCCTGGGCGAGTGGCTGATGGTCATGGGCTCGGAATTTCTGTTTATTATCTCGGCGTCCAGGAAGTCCGACGCAGTCTGCTCAAAAGTGGACAGCAGCTCTGGATTGAAGACGCCGCATTCGCCGTTGAGTATCATGCTCACCGCCACGTCGTGCGGGAACGCGGGCTTGTAAACCCGGTCGCTGGTAAGCGCGTCATAGACGTCGGCGAGCGACACAACTTGGGCCCAGACAGGTATTTCGTCCCCCTGCAGGCCGTCCGGGTAGCCGCGCCCGTCCCAGCGTTCATGATGCCAGCGGCAGATCTCATAGCAATATTTGTAATAGGCCAGGTCGCCTGTGAAGTTAATGCTCTTCAGGATATCGCAGCCCTTCGTCGTGTGGGTCTTCATTACCTCGAATTCTTCCGGCGTCAGCCTGCCGGGCTTCAGAAGGACGGCGTCGGCTATCGCGATCTTGCCGATGTCGTGCATCGCAGAAGCGCTGGCTATCGTGTCGATTTCCTCGGCGGGCATGCGGTATTTCTCGCTCTGCCCCGCGAGCGTCTCAAGCAGAATCTTGCTGAGGGCCCGTATGCGGCGGATGTGCTGCCCCGATTCCTGGTTCCTGAACTCGACCGCAGTGCTGAGCGCGTCAATAATGAAGGTGTTGGACATCTTCAGCTTTTCGTTCTGGAGCTCCAGGGCATCCATCTGCCGCTCAACCATATCCTCAAGATAGAATTTGTGCAGGAACAGATCCACGGTATTCTGCACACGCCGCCGGACAATGTCGGGGTTGAAAGGCTTGTTGATAATATCGACGACCCCCATGGAATAGCCCTTCAGCGCCTTTTCCTCGTCGCTCTCCGCAGTGATCATTATTACGGGCATGTCGTCGATGATCTTTGTCTGGATCATGTGTTTCAGGACTTCAAAGCCATCCATGACAGGCATGACGATATCAAGAAGCACCACGGCAATGGAATTAGAGCCGTATTTTTCGATAAGGGCAAGCGCCGCTTTGCCGTTTTCCGCTTCAAGCACGTTATATTGTTCATGGAACAGCTCATATAGAATCGCCCTGTTAATTTCAATATCGTCAACGATCAACATGTTCCTGCGATTCGAACTCATGAATAACCCCTTCCCATTCATTGCTACGCCGAACGGCACATGCCGACAGCGCTGGATGGATTTGCGCACAAGCGCTATACTTCATTTTACACTAATAGCCGTGCAAATGCAAAGATTTTAATCATTTTTGGAATCAATTTTAAAATAAACCGGAAAAGCCCTTAAAAGCAACGATGGACGATAACAGGGCGGAGCTTCCTGTAATATGGCCGCCGCTGCGGGCAGAACCGCTCTCCGGCTGTGCCGGGAAATGGCTAAACGCAGCCGTTGCGGGCGGGACAGGGGATCGGGCGCTGCCTGGGGCAATCGTTCTGACCGGGGCCTGGATAGGGGCTGTGACAGAAGGTCTGCGGCAATGCCCCCGATAGGTCCGGCTAGGGCCGGGTGCTCGCCTGAAGCAGGCAGATAGCGTCCGCTACCGCCGCGATTTCTTGAAGCCCTAGCGTCTCCGCCCGGCGCATGGGGCTGATCCCCGCTGCTTCGAGGGCCTTCCCTATCTCGCCTTTCGAGAGGCCGGCCAGGCCCGTGAGCGAATTCAGCAATGTCTTGCGCCTTTGCCCGAAGCCTGCCCGGACGACGGCGAAGAACATCCTGTCGCTTATGGGCCTGGCCGCGTGCCCCTTGTGTATGTCGAGCCGTATGACGGAGGAATCCACATTTGGGCGGGGCACGAACACCTCGCGCGACACGCTCATGGCCATATGCGGCTGGCAGTAGAAGCTGACTGCGGCGCTGACCGCGCCGCATCCGGGCGTGCCTGGGGGGGCGCAGATGCGCGCGGCCGCCTCCTTTTGGAGCATGAAGGTCATGCTGTCCGCCGCCACGCCGTCCTCAAGGAGCTTCATGACGATAGGGTTGGTGATGTAGTAGGGCAGGTTGCCGATGATCTTCACCGGCGTGGGCGTGCCGGCCAGGGCCGACTGGGGAGGGCCTACGGCATGGGCCATGATGCCTTCGGGGACCGTGTCTGGCGTGGGCGTGCCGGCCAGGGCCGACTGGGGAGGGCCTGCGGCATGGGCCATGATGCCTTCGGGGGCCGTGTCTGGCGCGGGCGTGCCGGCCGCCAGCGCATCTGCTATGACGGCGTTTACGTCCGTCTTCAGGATATCGGCATTGATCAGGCGGATATTGCCGTATCCGGCCAGGTTTTCCTCAAGGATGGGCATGAGGCGCCTGTCGATCTCTATCGCCACGACCAAGCCGGCCTTCTCGGCGGCCGCAGCTGTCAGGACGCCCATGCCAGGGCCGATCTCGATGACCAGATCGCCCGCCTCTATGCCGGCGCAGCCTACGATGCGATCGATGGTATTTTTGTCGGCCAGGAAGTTCTGGCCGAGGCTCTTGGCGGCAGTGAAGCCGTAGCGCCGCTGGATGTCCGATATGACGGAGGGCGAATACAGCCTATCCATCGGATGGCCGCCTGTTTTGATCCGCGCCGCTGTTCTGGGGCCTGCCCTGGCTGAGGGCCTTCAGGGCCTGCTCAAATTCCGCGCGGCTCACCCCGAACATGTTCAGCCTTTTCAAAAATGCCTTGGCATTGCCGTAGCCGATGCCTAGCAGCCGCCCCAGCTCGCCGCGCCGCGAGGCTGCGCCGTCGCCGCCGGCAAGCCCGTTGGAGATGATGTCCAAGTGGGTGAATTCGCGGGATGGCGCCATGAGCGCCGGCCTGGCGCTCTGCAGCGCGGCAATGATGTCGGAGGGCTTCGCGTTTTCTACCCCGATGTCGCCATCCTTGAGCGCCGCGTCCATCGGGAGCCAGGCATGCTTCGCTTCGGGGAAGCGCCGCCCAAGCCTTTCCCTGATCCTCTCGCCCGCATGGTCGGGATCCGTAAATATAAGTATGCCGCGCGTCTGGGCGGCCTTTTCTATATGCGCCATGATGGCCGCATTGATGCCGAAGCCGCTTGTGGCGACGGTGTCTGCGCCGCAGGCCGCCTTCACGGCCATTTCGTCATTCCTGCCTTCCACAACGACTATTTCTTTTATCATAAGGGCCTGGGCCGCGCCCTGCGGCGCGTCTGCCATTCTTCCGACTTTGTCCATATGCCTGCCTGATTCCGTATATTGTTCTCCGAATTAAAATGCAGCTAATACTGTTCTCCGACTAAAACGTGGATGGGATTTGCGCGATGATTTGCCGTCCGGCGAGGGGCAGGCAGCCGATCGCCGCCGTCTGTGCCTGCCGTCTTTGGGCTTGTGAGCCTTTTGCCGGGTGCCCGCGTTCGCTTGCCGCGCGCCGCAGCGCCGCAGGCTGCGGTGTGGGCATGCTGCCGTTACGCCGGGCGCCTCCGGGCAGGCAGCTACTCGCCGCCGTCCGTGCCCGCCGGCTGTGTGCCTGCGCCGTCCGTGCTGTCCGTGCCGTCCTGCATGACATAGAGCAGCTCGCCGGGCTTTACCATCCGGAGCCTTGTCCTGGCCTCCTGCTCGATGTAAGCGGGGTCATTGATGTACTCCAGCTCGGATTCTAGGCGATCGCGCGTATCCAGCGCCTTGCGGTACTCCTCTTTCGCCATGTCGAGCTCGGCGTCCAATGTGGCGATGCGCACCACGAAATATGCGGCTATGGCGATCACGACCAAGAAAAAGGGAAGGTACATTTTCCGTAGGACGCTGGGGTGCCTCTTGCGTTTTGCCGCCGAGCCCGCCTGCGCACTGCCATCTGCCGCAATGCCCCGTACGGCGCCCTGCCCTGCGCCATTCGCGGCCGCCCCCCGCGCACTGGTGCGCTTGGCGGCCTTCCCGCCGGCGCTGCCAGGCTTTGCGCCGTCTTGCGCCCGTGCCCGCGCCCGCCGTTTCCTGCGGGATTTCCGTGCTTCTTCGAGGCTTATGACTTGCCCATTATTCTTTTTTTTCCCGGCTTTTTTCGCCATTACAACCTCCGCCCGAATACTTCTCACTCCTGATTCTACCACAGTTTTGCCAAAGTTACAAATCTCAGATTTCATTTTTACGTTTACGCCAAATCTCTGCCAAATCTCTGCTTTACGCCAAATCTCTGCGCCGCTGCGCCAAATCCCAGATCTCATTTTGCGCCAAGCGATTGAGATTTTGCCGCAGACAGTGTATACTATATCCTGTCTATAATACTGTTCATAAGAGGCCGCGGGAGGCTGCGCGAAGATGAAATTTATAAGCCGGATGCAAGGCTTGTTTTCGCGCGACGGCGCACAGCGGCTAATGAAGGATAAATATTGGGAATTATTGGAAATTAAAGGAGGCAAAAATGTCAAGGGGCAATGAATCGAGGCTGAATCTTCGTATGACTGTCTATTGCGCGCTGTTCACTGCGCTTATTATCATCGGCGGCTATATAAGCGTGCCTATACCGGTAGGGCCTGTCCCCATCGTGCTTGCGGACCTTTTCGTCATGGCGGCGGGCCTGTTCCTCGGCCCTAAGTTCGGCATGGCGAGCGCGGCCCTGTATCTGGGGCTGGGTGCGGTCGGGCTGCCCGTGTTCGCCGGTGGGACCTCGGGCCTGGCGGTGCTTTTCGGGCCGACTGGGGGCTTCCTGTTCGGCTATATCCTGGCGGCTGGGGCCGCAGGCCTGGTTGCGGGCAGGATGAAGCCTGGCATCCCCGCCTGGCTGGCCGCAATGATCGCTGCCAACATAGCCCTGTACGCCGTGGGCGTGCCCTGGCTGAAATTCCTGCTTAACATGAGCTGGCCGGCGGCATTGGCGGTGGGGCTGACCCCGTTTGTCGCGGGGGTGGCGATAAAGATCGCCGCCGCTGTGGCCCTGTGCCGCGCCCTGCTGCCGAGGTTCAGGCAGGCCATGGCGCCCGCCGCCCTCGCGCAGGCCGACAGCGAGGGGAACTGAATGCCGGTTTTGGAAGCGCAGGGCCTGACGCATGTTTTCCCGGACGGCACTATTGCCATAGACGATATCAGCCTGAAGATCGGCGGGGGCGAGTTTGTGATAGTCGCAGGGGCGAACGGCTCCGGCAAGACTGTATTCATACGCCATCTGAACGGCCTGCTGATCCCGACGAAGGGGCGGGTGCTTATCGATGGCGTGCCCATCAATAAGGACATCGCTGCCGCAAGGAGGAAAATCGGCTTGATTTTCCAGGATTCCGACAGCCAGATCGTAGGGCAGACCGTGGCGGAGGACGTCGCCTTCGGCCCGGAGAACCTGAACCTGCCAAGGAGCGAGGTCGAGAGGATCGTAAGCCATTCCCTTGACGCTGTCGGGCTGGGGCAGCACGCCGCCCAGAGCCCGCATTCGCTGTCCGGCGGGCAGAAAAGGAAGCTCGCCATAGCGGGCGTCCTGGCGATGAACCCTGATGTCATCATGTTCGACGAGCCATTCACGGGCCTGGACTTCCCTGGGGTCAGGCAGGTGCTGAAACAGATCGTGCGGCTCCACAAGGCCGGGCACACGATAGTGCTGGTCACGCACGAGCTGGAAAAGGCCCTGGCCCACGCCGACAGGCTGGTGATCATACACAAGGGGAAGCTGGCGGAGGA
>JAIRSA010000134.1 GCA_031255695.1 Eubacteriales Family XIII. Incertae Sedis bacterium
GTCGATCACCTTATGCCGCTTGTCCCCGGCGGCCAGGGCCGGCAATTCCTCCGGGCCGAGCTCGATGCGGGCGATGCTGCCGTGTATGCGGACGCGCACCTGGCGGAAACCCATGTCCAGCAGGAACTGCTCCGCGATTTCGACCATTTTCAGCTTTTCGGCAGTTATGCTCTCGCCATAGACAAACCTGGACGACAGGCACGCGAAGGCCTGCTTGTCCCATGTGGGCAGGTCCAGCATTTTCGACAGCGCCCTGATCTCAGCCTTCTTCAGCCCCGCCTCGCGCAGCGGGCTTCTGACATTATGCTCGCGGACCGCTTGGAGCCCCGGCCTGTAATCGCCCTCGTCATCCACATTCGAGCCGTCGGCCACGGCGCCGATGCCATTGCGGCGCGCCACATCCCATATCTTTGTGAACATTTCGGACTTGCAGAGATAGCACCTGTTTTCGGGGTTCTGCGAGAAGCCCTCTATCTCAAGCTCTTCAGAGCGGCATATGAAATGCTTTATGTCCTCCTTCGCGCAGAATACCCTGGCCTCGTTAAGCTCCCTTTCGGGGAATGAGCATGAACGCGCCGTCACCGCGATCACGTTTTCCCCAAGCACGTCATGGGCGGCCTTGAGCAGGAAGCTGGAATCGACGCCCCCGGAAAACGCCACGGCCGCGCTGCCCATGCCGGCCAATATTTTTTTCAGGCGGCTGTATTTGGCGTCAAGCGTCTGCTCTTCCAAGGGCATGCCTGGCCCCGCCACGGCGGCCCCCCCATGAGCGGCGCGCCCGGCGCCAAGATTCACATTTAAGCTGTAGTCACGCTCCATTTCAATTCCCTTGCACAATGCGGCTGCATCATACATACCTTTCCTGCGATTATATTTTTATAACTTCGATTATCCTATAATGTTCTCCGGCAATGCCGCCCCCGATTAAAACGCGGCCAAAGCGCGGCGGCGCCTTCCGGCAGCCTGCGGCGTGCGCAGGGATGGCCCCTACCCGCCGACTGTAGCGATGGTCCCGCCGCCCACGACGATGTCGCCGTCATAGAGGACGGCCGCCTGCCCCGCCGTGGCGGCCCTGATCGGCTCGTCGAACTCCAGCCGTATAGTGTCTTCGTCCGTCTGCGTCACAGTCGCGGGCGCCTCCGGCTGGTTGTAGCTCACCTTCGCCGTCACGCGCATCGGCCTTTCTATGCGGCTCGCCGCTATAAGGTTGACGCCCTTCGCCTCCAGCACCCGCGCAAACAGCCCCTCCCAAGGGCTCAGCACGATCTTGTTCTCGGCGGCGCGCTTCTCGCGCACATAGAGCGGAGCGGGCAGCGCCAGGCCCAGCCCCCGCCTCTGCCCTACGGTGTACCGGATTATGCCCCTGTGCCTGCCTAGCACATTGCCGCTGCCGTCCACAAAGTCGCCGCAAGGGTAGGCCTTGCCGGTGTAGCCCTCTATGAAATCCGCATAGCTGCCGCCGGGCACAAAGCATATGTCCTGGCTGTCATGCTTCTTCGCGTTCACAAAGCCCTTCTCCGCCGCGATCTCCCTTACCTCAGGCTTGCTCAGCCCCCCCAGGGGGAAAATGGTATGCGCAAGCTGGCGCTGCGTCATCCCGTATAGCACGTAGCTCTGATCCTTGGCGCTGTCCAGGGCCTTTTTCAGGTAATGCCTTCCGCTGCCCGCGTCAAAACCGGCGCGCGCATAATGCCCAGTCACTATATAATCGAAGCCCATGGAATCCATGCGCTCCATCAGCCGCTTGAATTTGATGAAGCGGTTGCAGTCGATGCACGGGTTCGGGGTGCGCCCCGACGCGTATTCGTCTATGAAGCGCCCTATCACCTCTCTCCTGAAGTCGTCGCCGAAGTCGAACACGTAATGCGGCATCCCTATGGAATACGCCACCCTGCGCGCGTCCTCGGCGTCGCTCAGCGAGCAGCACCTATCCTCGCGGCTTTCGCCCACGTCGCTGTTTTCGAATAATTTCAGGGTGACGCCGACGCATTCCAGGCCTGACTTTAATGCCAAAAGCGCGGCCACAGAACTGTCGACGCCGCCGCTCATGGCGATCATCGCTTTTCGAGCCATAACAGCACCAACCCTTCGAGACCTACGGCGCCAGCCAAACCCATGGCGCCCGCTGCGCCATCCGGCAACACCGGCAACTCAGGCAACGCCGGCGCTGCGCCAAGCCCGCCGCTCACCGTGCGCCGCTCTGGATGCCGGCGCCGGCCGCATTGCCGAAACCGATCAGATCCTTCACCACCTCGCCGGCCATTATCAGGCCTGCGGCTGCGGGGACGAAGGCATTGCTCGCGGGGATCTGCCTCCGCTGCAGGCAAGTCCTCGCAGTATCCGGGGGGCACACGCAGTGATCCCTGCAGCTTGCCGCCATATCCTCCTGCGGCTTCATCGCGGGCTCTTTCGAATAGACGACCTTCAGCTTCCCTATGCCGCGCTCCCGCAGTTCCTTCCGCATGATGCGCGCCATCGGGCACATGGACGTCTTGTGTATGTCCGCCACCTCAAAGGCCGAGGCCTCCATCTTGTTCGCCGCGCCCATGCAGCTTATGATCGGCGTCCCCGCCGCCTCAGCCCGGCATACCAGCTCAAGCTTCGCGGTCATGGTGTCCACTGCGTCCACTATATAGTCATAGACGGCCAGATCGATCCCGTCCGCCGTGTCGGGCCCATAGAACAGCCTGTACGCGCCGACTTCGGCGGCAGGGTTTATGTCCAGGATGCGCTCTTTCATCACATCCACCTTGTATTCGCCCACCGTCTTCCTGGTGGCCATGATTTGACGATTCAGGTTGGTGAGGCAGATCCTGTCGTCATCGAAGAGATCTATCGCTTTCACCCCCGTGCGCGCCAGGGCCTCGACGCAGTGCCCGCCGACGCCGCCGATCCCGAAGACAGCGACCTTGGCCGCATAGAGCCGCTCCATATTGCTGCGGCCGAGCAGCAGCTCAGTCCTTGAAAATTGATCCAGCATCCATATAACTCCAAATAATCCGAAATATCCGCCCGCCGTATCGTTTCGCGCGATGGCGCGCTTACAGGCTCAAATGATATCGCTCGGCCGGTCAGGCCGTGCCGCTTCGCGCGAGGGCGCGCTCTGCCGCTTTGACTATGGCATCCAGATCGGCCAGGGCCCCCTTGCCCAAATCGCCGCACGCAAGCAGCGACTCCTTTGGCTCTACGAAAAGATAGCCCAGCCCCTCAAGCTTCTTGATCCCCGCCTGCACGACGGGGTTCTCGTACATCGCGGTGTTCATAGCGGGGCATATCATCACATTTGGGGCGGGGGACGCCATGGCGATCGTCGAAAGCATGTCGTCGGCGATGCCCGAAGCGATCTTGCCGATTATATTTGCGGTCGCGGGCGCTATGAGCAGCAGATCCGCCTCCTTGGCAAGCGAGATATGACGCACGTCCTCATACGCCGCCGGCTCGAACATGTCTGTATAGACCTTGTGCTTTGTGAGCGTCTGCAATGTAAGCGGGCTTATGAACTCAGCCGCCGCCCTCGTCATGACGGCCTTGACGGAATGGCCCGATTTCGTCAGTATGTTGGCGAGCTCCGCCGCCTTGTACGCGGCAATGCTCCCTGTAACGCCAAGCAGTATGTTGCCCATAATCAACCTTTCATATATAATCGTTTATATCGTTCTCTACTACTGTTCTCTCTAGCGATATTGCTATCTATGGCCTTCTCGCGCGGTGGCGCCCGTAGCTTGCTTCTGGATTTTGAAGCTAAACAACCGGCAGTCGCTATCGCGCGGTGGCGCCGCAGTGCCTGAGCGCGGCCCTCACAATGCCCGCGGCGATCTCGCCTTTACTATTGAAGCTTTCACACTCGCCGTCCCTGCCTAAAAGGAAGCCTTTGTGCGAATCCCCGCTGATCCAGGCCTGATCGTTGGCGAGGACGTAGTCGCAGCCATTGCGCTCCATCAGCTCGCGCGCGGCCTTCATCAACGTCTCCTTTTCCGATCCGTCCAAGAGTTTGAAACCGACAATGAGGGCGTCAGGCAGCAGCCCGCGCAAAGACGCTATTACCTTAGGCGTCCGCTTCAAGGATATCATGAGGCCATCTATATTTGAGGAGAGTTTGCCGCCATACGCGCAATCGCCCGCATGGCCGCCTATTAGGCTGTAGGCATTCCTGACGGCGTCAGCAAAGTAGGCGCGCAGCCTTCTATCATCATCTTCTGGCAGGCCTTCCGGCTGTACGGCATTGCATATGAGCCTCGCAAGCCCGGCGTCTTCATCGCCGGCGCGCTTCAGCGCATCCACCACGCCATCGGCCACTGAGCCTACCGTCGTCACGCGCTCCACTGCGTAGTCGCTGACGGCCATGGCATGTACGGCCACGTCGATGTGGCTGTCTTGGCATTGGCGCCTGATGGCGGCCTCCAGGCCATCAGTGCTTTCCACCTCTATTATGTATGCCTTCGATGTAGCCGGGCGCAATGCCTTGGGCCCGCATATATACCATATTTTCCCAATTTCCTCCAATGCGCCAAAGGCCTCAGCAAGGGCCTTGCCCATGGAACCGGTGGATGTGTTTGTTATGTACCTTACCCCGTCGATCTTCTCCGCCGTCCCTCCGGCTGTTATCAATACATCCATAAAAACCTCCAAGTTAAATTGTACATCGGGCCGGCTTTACTTGCAAGCAAAATAATAATCCCAATTTTTTTATATAATTTTTTTGTTGTTTGAATATAAAACTTGACGTGTCCTCGACGTGATATGATTGCGCTGTAAATAAGGGGCCCAATGCATGATGAAAAACTGTTAGTCCACGCCTACCGGCCTAATTTTGCTATCAAATGAAAAAAAATATGTGGATCTTCACAAATATATCAAAACAATATATACTATATCTGCTATTACTTGCATGCGTTTTGCATACGGACGGCCGTGGGCCCCGTAATGAGGCGGTTCCCGTTTGCTGTCGGGCGTCCGGCGCATGCCACGTTTAAAACAAGGAGGTGTACCAAATGAAAAGGAAAAACCTGAAAAGGTGCGCGGTCCTGCTGGCTGCGATCTTGGCGTCCACCCAGATCTTCGGGGCGACGTCATTCGCTGCGCCAGCGGCCGCGCCGCCAGACAGCACCGCACAGGCGCTGCAAGAAGACAATTATCGATTGTCCAAGGATGCCGCCGACAGCATAGTGACGCAGCTATTCGGCGGAGGCGCCCTAGGTGCGGCCAAACTGGCCACAGGGCCAGACGGATCCGCCTATGAGTACGAGTTCTCCGGCGATTTCGCCGGCAGCGCCATCGAAGAGATGGCGGGGCTCGCAGGCCAGGGCAGCGCTGCCGCGCCTGGCGATGCAGACGCGAACGATCTGCCCAACGGATATGTGGACAACAGCAAGTATGCGCTGGACAAGATCATCTCGCAGCTGAACACGAAGCCCCTGCTGCGCAGGGCCCCGGGCTCGGATGTCACTGCCGAGGTGGTCTTCGTCATTGACACCACTGGCTCGATGGGTCCCTACATCGAGGCCGTGAAAACCAACGTCGCCCGTTTCGCCCAGTACCTGGCCGAAAAAAGCATCAACCTGCGGCTGGGCCTGATAGAATACCGGGACATAGCGGTCGACGGGCTGGGCTCCACCAAAGTATCCGCGCCGGGCTATACGACTTGGATGGATGCTGCGGGATTTTTGGGCGAGCTGTCCAAGATGTACGCCTACGGCGGCGGCGACACGCCTGAAACCCCTTGGGACGCCTTTGGCTACCTGTTCAACGGCACCATGCTCTGGAGCGACGATGCCTACAAGTTCGCCATGCTGATCACCGATGCCCCGTATTGGGACAACAACAGGCATGGCATTACAGACATAGACGATGTCATAAGCAGGCTCTCGGCCGCAGAGATCCAGGCCTCAGTCGTGACTCATGACTCCAATACGATGTACGGCAACCTCGCCGGGTACACAGGCGGCATTATCGCCAGCCTCACGTCAAACTTCTCAACCGTGCTTTCGCAGTATGCCGATTCTATCCTGAGCGGCACCATGCCCACCATCAACTATCCCGTGAGGGTCGTCGACGGCAGGACCGGCCTGCCTATCGGCAGCGCCTCCGTCAGCCACGCGGCAGGGCGCACCGCCACCGACTCCAACGGCATCGCCATGCTGTCCGGCAAATCCGGCACATTCGCGGAATTGTCTGTATCCAAGCCTGGCTATGAGACATTCATGCTGTCGAGCCTGTCGCTGGACATGGGCGACGAAGTCTACGTCATCGAGCTCACGCCTTTGGATGACGACCCCGACGCTTCACCCATATTGACAAAGGATATGTTCGGCAACCCGCCTGAGGCCAGCGCCACGCTCTCCGGCCCCATGATCAATGTGCTCGGCAAGGATCTTAACCTATTCAACATCCCCGCCGAATTCAGCCTCAACATCTTTGATCCGTCCAAGTTTGTGATCAAGCATTATGACAGGGCAAAGAGGTTCGAAGTCATTATCGGCGCATCCGCCTCGAAGGTCCTCCCCTCAGACCCTGACTGGAGTGTGCTCTACAAAAGATACAAAAATGCCGTGATCGATTTCTCAGAAAAGAGTGCGGGCGACCTCTACAATGAATTCCGCCGCCACCTTAGAGGCGCGGCAAAAGCCTATCCCAAGCTCGTATTCCCCATAGACGGCTACATAGGCGGCTACGGGGAAGCCAGCTACGCAAGCGGCGAGCTGAAGTTCTTAAACGGCGGCATCATCGTCTGCTCCGACACCGCCAAGGCAAACTGGGAGTACCCCTTCCCTGCTGCGCCTTACGTGTTTGTCAAGGTAGAGTTCAGCTATGACGTCAAGGGCAGGCTGGGCCTGATCAAGGTCAGCGAGACCGGGAAGATCGGTGCCTTCCAGCCTGACTCGATCGGGCTGGCCCCCGATGTGTCCGGCGCGCTCAGCCTAGGCATCCCTAAAGTGGCTGCTGTCGGCGGCGGCATCACCGGCAAGCTTGATACTAATATCTCGTTCCCGTTCACAAGCTTTTCCGAGAACGTCTCCGCGAAGTTCATCGGCAGCTTCCTTTTCCGGCTTAGGCTGCTGTTCTTCGAGTCCAGGGAGGAATTCAACTTCGGCGGCGAAGGCGTCGCCCTATATCCCTCCTCAGCCAGCCCCATGGCGCGTGCCGCCAGGATCGGCGAAGTGACGGCATCAGACTTCGAGCCGATCCCGCGCAGCGTTCCCGAGCCCACGGCATTCAGCGCGCGCTTGTTAGCCGCCCCTCCGGCAAATTCCACATTCTACATGCCGGACGTCTACTCGAACGGCACGCCGCAGATCGTGCAGCTTGACAGCAGCGGCAAGGCGCTCATGGTATGGGTAGGCGACGACGCTTCGAGATCTGTGGCCAACAAGTCTGCCTTGTACTACAGCGTCTACGATGACGGTGCCTGGGGCCCTGCCGCGCAGGTAGACAACAACGGCACTGCGGACGCAAGCCCGACACTGGTCGCCGACGGCGGGTCCGCGCATCTTGTATGGCAGGACGCCAAAAGGGTCTTCGCGGACAGCGTCACGCTTGAAGAGGCCTTGGGGGCTATGGACATCAAATACGCCAAGTTCGACGGGGCAAGCAATGCCTTTGGCAGCATCGCGTCGCTGGCGTCTTCCAGCACAAACACCAAGTACGAGGCAAGCCCGATCATTGCCGCGAAAGACGGCGCCATCACAGTGGCTTGGATTGAGAACAGCCTCAACGATCCGCTGCTGATGTCCGGGCAGAACACGATCATGACGAAGAAATTCGATCGCAGGTGGAATGCCGAACGGGCGGCGGTCAACGGCCTCTCCCTCATAACGAACTTCGCGATAAATTCCGAGAGCTATGTAGCGTATACGACAGGCCAGCTCGTAGACGGCAACATCATCCACAATGGCATATTGTACACAAGGACGCCCACAGGCAGCGGCCGGAACTATACCGGCGTGTCTGCCGCCGAAAGCACAAGCCGCGCCATAACCGGCCTACAGGCGGTTGGCGACGAGTTCTTCTGGAGTTTCAGCAGCGGCACGAAAAGCATGAGGCTGCCAGGGGACAATGCGCCCAAGAGGGAAAACAACTTCAGCTTCCCGCAGTTCACTGTGGCGGGCAGCTTTGACGGCGCCAGCAAGGCCATCCTGACGACGGTCGCTAACGGCCTACTGAACGAGATCTACGCATCCTACAAGGATGAAGGCGGGCTTTGGAGCACCCCGGTGCCGCTTAGCGACTACGGCATGAATGTATCCGGCCTTTCCGGCTTCCTTAACCCCGACGGCGACATCTGCGCCGCCTTCAACCGCACGGACATACTTGAATCCGGCGCCACCGACCTCACGGTCGCCGTGTTCCAGCAGTCAAGCGCCCTGGAAGTGAATGAAGACGCCTATTTCTCCGACTATGACCTGATCCCCGGAGAGACGATGGACATCTCTGTGCTGGCCCGCAACAACGGCGCACGCTCCATCACAGGGCTTAAAGCCTTAATCTACCGCGACGGCGTGCTGTTCGATGAGGTCGAGACGCTCTACACCATCCCGGAGGACAGCGACGACTTCGAAAAGGTGGAGATCACGGCTATTGCGGCCGGCGAGGAACTGTATCTGGAGATCCCCTACGAGGTCCCGGATCCACTGTATCCGCACACCGTAAGCATTGAAATCCTGGCGGCGGGCGAGGAGCCCGGATTGCCCGGCAGGACGGCCTCGGCCAGCATAAAGAGCTTTGCGGACCTGGAGTTCGAGTCCGTGGCGATCTCCCGCGAGGCCTATGACCCTGAGCTTGGGACCCTGCCTGGCGCCAACGTGAGCGCCACTATAAAGAATGCCGGATATGTGGCCGCGAATGATGTCCGCATCGATCTCTATAACGAAGACGGCATAATAAGCGGCGTGCCCAATATGTATGCCGACCTTGGCGACATAGCCGCAGGCAGCGCGGCGAACATCACGTTCCACCTGGGTCACGATATGATCGAAGCCGCGAGCAGCGTCGATTTCAAGTTCTTCCGCCTTGTGGCCACTACAGCCAGCGCGGAATGGGATCTGGCGGACAACGAGGCTGATGTGCTCCTCCCGCCGATCCTGGCGGAGGACATCCAGCTTGCAGCGGAAGAGATCACGCTCGAAGTCGGCGAGACAGCGCAGGTTGAGTACGAGCTCACCCCGCCGACTGCCTATAGCGGCGTGTTCTGGCTCAGCAGCAATTCCAACGTGGCTTCAGTCGATTCCATAACCGGGCTTATCACTGCCAAGCGCGATGGCGACGCTATTATCACGGTCAGCACCGCCGACGGCAGCAAGACCGATTCCCTGATCGTCCATGTCACTGACACAACCAGCGTCAGGGGCGTAACCATAGCCGGGGGCGACCTCTCGATGGCCATCGGCGAAACCGCCAGCCTGACCGCCACTGTAGTGCCTGAGACCGCCGCGAACAAGAATGTCAGCTGGCATTCCAGCAATACGGCCGTGGCTACTGTGGAAAACGGCGTCGTCACTGCTGTTGGCGAAGGCGAAGCCGATATCGTCGTCGTAACGGACAGCGGCGGGTATACGGCCAGCGTCAAGGTGTCTGTTAGCGAAGAAGCGAAAATGGCCACCTATGTCACGCTGACCCCCGTCCGCATGAACATTAAGAAAGACGCCTTAGCGCCGCTCACATTCTCCACCGACGGCACAAGCTACAAGTTCACTTCAGCCGCCCCCAGGATTGCCGAAGTCGATGCCGCTGGCGTCGTCCGCGGCATTCGGGCCGGCACCACAGTGATCACCCTGGAGCTGACGGACGGCAGCGGGCTGACAGCCGTGTCGCTTGTAACTGTATCGTATTAAATGACGGATAAGCTACAGCCGGCTAGCGTAACAGGACATAATTATAGCTGAAATAAAACTGCAACGCAGGCCGGCCCTGCGGTATAAGCAGCATGGACAGGCCGGGGCGCTGATGCCCCGGCCTGTTTTGCTGCGGGCCGGCCCCGAATCCCATCCCGTTTTGCCGCGGGCCCTGCCCCGAACCCCGGCCTGCTTTGCTGCTGGCCCGGCCCCGAACCACGGGCCTCCTGCTCCGAGCCTGCCCCGGACCCCGGCCTGTTTTGCTGCGGGCCCGGCCCCGAACCACGGCCCTCCGGCCCCGGACACCGGCTCCCCCGAATTGCCGACCACGTCCTCCGGCGGGAATTCGATCACAGAATGTTTGTGCAAAAATATTGACTATATTCAATAGTTATGTTAAAATATTAATTGTAGTAAACTAACATATTTGATTATCCGTTAAATTCAATTAATATATTATAATGTTTATTATACTAGGGTGATCTGCCGTGGCAACAGATTGCGAGGATGGCAAGGCGGTGATTGATATGAAGCGGTTTAAAGCTGACTGGAATACTATAGTGTTCTGGCTGGTATTCGCGACGCTGGCGCTGTCGGCCGTGTATACGGCGGTGCAGATCGCGCAGTCCGCTCCGGACGTGCCGGCAGGCGGCGGAAAATCCAGGGGCGACTATACGATCATGCTGCTGAAGTGCATATTGGGCATGGGGATATTGTTCCTGCCGACCATAATGACGCGCAGGTTCAACGTAGAAATCCCACGCGCCATGGCCATCGCGTATGCGGTCTTCCTCTACAGCGCCATATACCTGGGCGAGGTGCAGGTATTCTACGACCGGATACCGCATTGGGACACGATCCTCCATGCGTTCAGCGGCGGCATGCTTGGGGCCTTCGGGTTTATCGTGGTGGCGGTGCTCAACAGGCAGTCAAGCGTGAAGATAAAGCTAAGCCCGCTGTTCGAGTCGGTGTTCGCGTTCTGTTTCGCGCTTTCGATAGGCGTGCTCTGGGAGGTGTACGAGTTCACCATTGACGGCGCCCTCGGTCTGAACATGCAGCGGTTCAGGCTGGCGACAGGCGAGCAGCTCATAGGGCGGGCCGCGCTCATAGACACGATGAAGGACCTGATCACCGACGGCATAGCGGCATTTGTGGTGACATTTTCGCGCTTTGCCATGCCGCGCGGGCGGAAAAAGGCGGTATAATGCCGCATGGCCGGCCTCACAGGTCTATATCGATCCGCACTGGGCAGTGATCGCTGCCCATCACGCTGTCCAATATCCTTACATCCTTTATGCGGCCCTTGAGCCTGTCGGAGACGATGAAATAGTCGATGCGCCAGCCCACGTTGTTGGCGCGGGCATTCGCCCTGTAGGACCACCATGTGTACGCGCCTTCCCTGTCGGGGTACAGATGCCTGAATCCGTCCACAAAGCCCGCATCCAAAAGCTCGCCGAACTTCCCGCGCTCCTGGTCTGAAAAGCCTGCATTGCCACGGTTGGCCTTGGGGTGCTTGAGGTCTATCTCGTTATGGGCCACGTTGAGATCCCCGCACAGTATAAGCGGTTTCTTCGCGTCCAGCTTGGACAGATAGTCCCTTTTCGCGTCCTCCCACTCCATGCGGTAATCGATGCGCGCAAGCCCGTCCTGGGCATTCGGCGTGTATTCGGTGACCAGGTAGTAGCCCTCGTATTCGAGGGTGATGGCGCGCCCCTCCGTATCGTGCCCCTCCGCGTCAATGTCATAATTCACGGACAAGGGGCTGTCCTTCGTGAATATTGCCGTGCCGGAATAGCCCTTCTTGTCAGCGCTGTTCCAGTACTGCGCATATCCCGGCAGATCCACCTCGGCCTGCCCCTGCTGCATTTTCGTCTCCTGGATGCAGAAGGCGTCCGCGCCCTCGGCATTGCAGAACTCGATGAAGCCCTTGCCGAGCGCCGCCCTCAGGCCATTTACATTCCATGTTATGATCGTTTTCAAAGGTTTTTGATCTCCTTTCTGTAAACGCGCCTCACATAGAAGCATAGGAGCGCCACGGTGAAAATCTCCGCCATGGGGTAGCAGAACCAGACATAGTCCACACCCCAGAACCGCGCCAATAAATAGCAGAACGGCAGTATCAGCAGCAGCTGCCTCATCAGCGACAGGAGCATGCTCAGCACCCCATGCCCCAAGGCCTGGAACAATGTGGTCGAGACTATGGCGAAGCCCGCAGGCACGAAGCATATGCTGATGATCTTCAGCGCCCTTGAGCCGATATGGAGCATGTCGGGCGAGGCGTTGAAGATATGCAGTATCTGAAGCGGGAACAGCTGGAAGGCCGTCATGCCGATCAGCATTATCGTCACGGCGACGAAGCAGGCCTTTTTATAGCATTCCAGGAGCCGCGCCTTGTTCCTTGCCCCGAAGTTGTACCCGATGATCGGCAGCACGCCTTGGTTAAGCCCAAAGACTGGCATGAATATCAGGGACTGTATCCTGAAGTACACGCCGAGGACGGCGACGGCCGTCGATGTGAACTGCATAAGGATCGCGTTCATGCCTGAGATCGTGAACGACATGATCGCCTGCATCACTATTGACGGCAGGCCCACCGAGTAAATATCCGAGAATATCCTGCGCTTCGGGCGGAATTCCCTGAAATTCGGCTTGACCGCGTGCTTGAACCCGAAAAACATGAAGAGGGCCAGCGACATGGCCAGGAACTGGCTTATTACCGTGGCAGTGGCCGAACCGGCAATGCCGAGCGCGGGCGCGCCGAACATCCCGAATATCAGTATGGGGTTCAGTATGATGTTAGTCACTGCGCCCACGATGTTGAAGATCATCGGGAAAAGCATATTGCCCGTTGCCTGCAAGGTTTTTTCTATATTGATCTGCATGAAGACGAAGGGCGAGCCCACCGTGACTATCGTGCCGAACCTTACCGCCAGCCATATCAGCTCCGGATCGTCTGAGAAAAGCCGTATGAACGGGCCTATGCCCAAAAGGCCGAACAGCGCGAACACGATCCAGTTTATTATCGCTATCATGAACCCGTGCATCGCGGAATCGTTGGCATCGCCGAACCGTTTCTGGCCGAGGCGCCTCGCGATGAGCGAGCTGAGCCCCACGCCTGTGCCTACGCCGACCGAGATCATCAGCATCTGTATGGGGAATACCAGGGTAACGGCGGCCAGGGCGTTTTCTGATATCCTTGAAACAAATATGCTGTCCACAATATTGTAAAGCGCTTGTATAAGCATGGACAGCATAGCCGGGAATGACATGGTCGCTATCAATTTGTTCATGGGCATGATGCCCATTTTGTTCTCGTTAGTGTTTCCTTTAGAATCTTTTATGTCAATTACCTCCTATGCAAAAAAATGAGCAAGCCATAAGCCGGGTTCTGTATTAAGCAGTCATCTATCTAGGCCTGCTGTCGCCAACAGGCTCTTGCGGCCTACCATACCGGGCAGCGGCGGGCCGCCGCTTGATATCCCTGCGGAAACCGCGGGGAAGCGCCCTGCTTGGCCTTGCTCCGGGTGGGGTTTACACGGCCGGCATGTTACCATGCCGCCGGTGAGCTCTTACCTCACCATTTCAACCTTGCCACGTCCCGCGCCGTAGCGCGTACCGTTTCGGCGGTGTGTTTCTGTTGCACTTTCCTTAAAGTCGCCTTCACCGGACGTTATCCGGCACCCTTGCCCTGCGGAGCCCGGACTTTCCTCATGCTTGCGCACGCGACTGCCTGGCTTGCTCACATAGACAACAGTATAGCATAAAAGTGCATCGATAGTCAAACATTTGCGCACCTATTGCGCACCTATCCCCGGTTGGTTGTGCCCTACGCAACCGGTCGGAGCGGGGCTGGGACTCACCGAGCGCGGTCTGGGACTGCCGAGCATGGCCGGGACTTGCCGAGCTTGGACCGGGACTTGCCGAGCGTGGCCGGGACTCACCGAGCGCGGTCTGGGACTGCCGAGCATGGCCGGGGCTTACCGAGGGCGCCTGGGGTGCCGGAGGTGGCTGGTTTGCAATATCAGATGTATGAGAGTGGCGGCGCCATGGCGCGCGACTCTATTATTTCGAGAAGCCCCCCGGCCGATACCCTGAGTTTTTCGGCGAAATTCTCCACGAATATGCGCTCTGTATAGTAATGCCCGGCGTCGATCAGGCAGATCCCCCGTTCTACGGCGAGTATGGCCTCGTGGTGGCGGATATCGCCGGTTATGAACAATGAGCACCCGTCTGCCACTGCGTCATTGATCATGTCCCCGCCGCCGCCTGTGCACAGCCCGATCTTATCGATGGGTGTGCCTGGATCCCCGGCCACGGGGATCGGATGGTTTATGCCCAGCCTGTCCTTGACCATGCCGCAGACTTCGGCCAGGCTCTTGCTGGCGCTGAGATAGCCCGTCCTCGCGATCGCCTTCTCCTCCGGCACGCCGCCGCCTACGCGCATGCGCCGCACCCTATGCAGGCCCAGGAGGGACGCCAGATAGTCGTTGTTGCCGCCATACACGGCATCGAAGCTGAGATGGGCGGAGTATACTGTTATGCCCGCGCGGATCAGGGCGATCACCAGCCTGCCCGTGGCATCCCCGTTGTCTATCGTGTTCACCTTGTGGAACAGCAGCGGGTGATGCGCCAATATGAAATCCGCATTGATCCGCACCGCCTCGTCGACGACGGCACTGGTCACGTCCAGGGCGATCAGCGCCCTTTTGATCTCCGCATGGCCCATGTCGATCTGTATGCCCGTGTTGTCCCAATCCTCAGAGAGATCCGGCGGGGCGATCTTCTCTATGCATTTTATCAGTTTTTCCTTGCTTATAGCCATCTTCCCCTCCATAATCCGCTACACGCCCGCTCGGTCGTGCGCCAGTGTGTCACACGCCCAGCAGGCCGCCAGCCGCCCGCTTGCCACAGGCCCGGCGGGCCGGGCTGTGCGCCCGCACGCTTGCGTGTCTCCGCCTCGGCGAACCGAAACCGGCTGTGCGCCCGCACGGCCGCACGCGGGGCGTGCTGCCCGCCAGCATATCACCCGCCTGCCAGCCGCGCCGCTTTCTTCAGCGCCTCCAGCCTAGCCGACAGCTCTTCCAGCCTCGGGCCCGCCTTGGCCCCGGCATCCATCAATTCCTGCGCGATCTTCTCTTCGATGCGGATCTTTTTCAGAATGAAGGGAAGGGCAAGCGGGTCGCCCTTATAAAGAAGCAATGGGCTGATCTCAAATTCCAGCCCACATTCCGACAATGCAGCCTCTATCTGCCTGTAGCGGGGATCTGCCGCCCGCCCGGCGTCAGCTCCACTGCCCGCCGGCCTGCCGCCATCCCCTGCGGCGCCAGATCCGCCGCCCGCCGGCCATCCGCCATCCCCTGCGGCGTCAGATCCGCCGCCCTCCGGTCCGGCGTCAGCTCCGCCGCCCGCCAGCCTGCAGCCATCCCCTGCGGCGCCAGCTCCGCCGCCCGCCGGCCAGCCGCCATCCCCTGCGGCGTGAGATCCGCCGCCCTCCGGTCCGGCGTCAGCTCCGCCGCCCTCCGGCCCGCGTGAAGCGCCAATGCGGGCGCCCGCCGGCACGGCGGCCATTATCTCGCATATGAACCGCCCCTCGCGCGCCAGCCTCTCGTCCACTAGGCGGAACCCGTTCCCGCAGAGCCAGCGCCGCAGGGCGTCAGGCGCATTCCTCGGCTGAAGCACAAACCTCCTCACGGACAGCGCCTTGTCCAGATCGGCGGAAATAAGGCGCTGTATAAGCAGGCCGCCCATCCCCGCGATAATGACAGTGTCGGCCTCGCCGCGCCCCAGCACCTCAAGGCCGTCCCCCAGCCGGAAATCAAAGGCGGCGCCGGGCGCCAGCCTGGATATGTTCTCCCTCGCCCTGTCCAGCGGCCCTGTCTTGGCGTCGCTCACGATCACGGCGGCCGATATGCCCCGTTCATAAAGGGCGACGGGCAGAAACCCGTGATCCGACCCTATATCGGCCACAACCCCGCCCGCTGGGACACAGGAACAGATCGCCTCAAGCCTGTCGTTGAGCCTCAGCATCTGCTACACCGCTCACTCAAGATAGTCCTTGAGCTTGCGGCTCCTGCTGGGATGCCGTAGCTTGCGGAGCGCCTTCGCCTCTATCTGCCTTATCCTCTCGCGCGTCACGTCGAAGCGCTTGCCCACTTCCTCAAGCGTCCTCGCCCTTCCGTCGTCGAGCCCGAAGCGGAGTATCAGCACCTTCTGCTCGCGCTCGGTCAATGTGTCCAGGACCTCTATCAGCTGCTCCTTGAGCATGGAGAACGCGGCCGCGTCGGCGGGCGCCTGCACATCCTCGTCCGGTATGAAATCGCCGAGGTGGCTGTCCTCCTCCTCCCCTATCGGTGTCTCCAGCGACACAGGCTCCTGGGCTATCTTCAATATCTCGCGGACCTTGTCTTCCGATATGTCCATTTCCGCCGCTATCTCTTCAGGCAGCGGCTCCCTGCCGTATTCCTGCAGGAGCTGCCTGGATATGCGTATGAGCTTATTAATGGTCTCCACCATGTGGACCGGTATCCTGATCGTGCGCGCCTGGTCCGCAATGGACCGCGTTATGGCCTGCCTGATCCACCATGTGGCGTAGGTGCTGAATTTATAGCCCTTGCGCCAGTCGAACTTGTCCACGGCCTTGATCAGCCCGAAATTGCCTTCCTGTATCAGATCCAGGAAGAGCATGCCGCGGCCGACATAGCGCTTGGCTATGCTGACGACGAGCCTGAGATTGGCTTCGCAGAGCCGCTTTTTGGCAGAGCTGTCCCCGTTTTCCATACGCATCGCCAGCTCGACTTCCTCATCGGCAGTAAGCAACGGCACCGTGCCGATCTCCTTCAGGTACATCCTGACAGGATCGTCCACGGCAATGCCTTTTGGCAAGGTGGCCTCAAGATCGATCTCCCCCTCATCGGTGACTGCGTCAGGATCCAGCTCCGGCTCTTCATCGTCCTCCATGGCTAGCAGTTCGAACGGCTCAGGCTCTTCCACCTCAGTCACCAGCTCGACCCCGGCATTGAAAAGTTTGTCGTAAAAGTCGTCGATCTGGTCTTTGTCTATGTCCAATGTCTCAAGTTCGTCCGAAATCTCGGTATACGTCACGCTGCCCTTCTGCTTCGCGCGTTCAAGCAGCTCCTGGATGGCCTCAAAGCGCTTTTCGTCATTTTCGTCTTCGTACCCCATACTAATCACCAACCTCTAACCTCTTTCCTTTTCTTCTGAATCGCAAGCAATTCACACGATAATTGTTCGGCTTTTTCATTGTTCTCGTCCTCATCTGTCAATGTAAGCATGCGGAGCACCTCATCTTCCCTAGCAGCAAGGGACGAAAGCTTCACTGCCTGCACGCACTCGGCAAACACGCTCTCCCCTTTGTCCGCGATCTTGATATTCTGCAATATGTCTTCAAGCACGGCCCTGTCATTAATGTCAAGGATGTCCGTGAGCTTGCTGAGGTCTATTTCCTCGTCTTCTTCATAAAGCGATTTTATATTCGAATATATCCTGTACGCGGCTGGCGAAACGAAGGCCTCCTCGTATTCATGCACCCGTCTCATGTAGGACGCCTCCAGCAGCATCAGCCGTATGAAATATTTCTCTACCATCTCCAGCGGATCCGCTGCCCCGCCTTCTTCTGCCGCCGGGCGGCGCCTAGCCCTGATCGCCGCGATGGCATGCCCGCCTGACTGGCCGCCCCCCTGTATCTCTCCACGCATGGCGCCTTCCGATATGCCCGTCTCGGCCGCCGCCTTCTTTATATATACCTCCGCTTCCACCGGGCTCAACGGCTTTATTATGGCGGCCGCCGCCTTGAGGAAGCTTAGGCTGCCCTCGGTGGTATTCATGTCGGCGCGCTCCCGCGCTGCCATGAGCTTGAAATCTATCATCGGGACGGCCTCGCCCACGAGCTCAAGGAAGCGTTCCCTGCCATAGGCCTTGATGAACTCGTCGGGGTCCTTCGCGCCTTTCACGCGCAGCACCCTCACCGAGCACCCCGCCTCGCGCAATATGTCCATGCCCCGCATGGCGGCGGCATTGCCGGCCGCGTCGGAATCGTAGGCGATGACGATATTGCCCGTGTAGCGTTTCAGCCTCTCCGCCTGCTCCTTCGTAAGGGCCGTGCCCAGCGAGGCGGCCACGTTCTTCACCCCATGGCGGTATAGCGATATCGCGTCCATATAGCCTTCCACAAGTATGGCCTGATCCTCCTTGGATATGTCCTGCCGCGTCACGTTGAGCGCATAGAGGCTGTCCTTCTTGTGGTAGATCTTGGAATCCTGGGAGTTGAGGTATTTCGGCATGCCGTCCCCGAGCACCCGGCCGCCGAAGCCGATAACCTTAGACCTCGTATTCAGTATGGGGAAGATCACCCTGCCCCTGAACTTATCGAAAAAGCCCTTATTGGATGCCGACACCAGGCCCAGTTCCACCATGACGCCCTCTTCCACGCCATCGTTCTTCAGCTGCGTGTACAGGCTGTCCCAAGCGGCGTCCGCATAGCCCACGCCGAACTTGCGGAGCGTGGCGTCGTCTATCCCCCTGCCGGCCATATAGGCGAGGGCCGGGTTCATCTGGCTGCGGAAGGCCTTGTAGAAAAAGACGGCGGCCTTCTTGTTGGCTTCGTAATAAACCGCCCTTTTCTTTTCATTGTCGAATATCCCCGCCCCCACGTCAATGCCATAGTCCTCGGCGAGCTTGGATACCGCTTCCATAAATGTGAAATTGTTTATGCGTTTTACAAACTCTATTACATTACCCGATACGCCACATCCGAAACACGTGAATATCTGTTTTTCCTCTGAAACCACGAAAGAAGGGGTCTTCTCATTGTGGAAAGGGCAGAGGCCCTTATAGTTGGCCCCGGCTTTCCTGAGCTTCACGTGGCCGCCTATGACATCGACAATGTTGCATCTATGCTTTATCTCATCGACAATATTTTCTGTCCTGTTGCTCATCGTCTCTGCTTCCAGCCCGTTGGCACAAACAGCCTCACATATAGATCGATCGCGTATCTGTCGGTCATGCTGGCGATATGGTCCTTTACCGTCTCGGAGAGCCCGTGCTCCTGCACAAGCCGCGCGTATTCGCTGGGGAGCTCGGCGGGGTTCTCCATATGGTAGTCGTAGAGCCGGAATATCATCATGCGCACCTTGTCAAGCTCCTCGTCGCCCTTGACGATGCTGCTGAGGTAGACATTGTCGAACATGAAGTCCCGGAGTTTGTTCATATAGTATGCGCAGTTCTCGCCCTGGATGATGAAGTCCTCTTTCTGGCTGTTGTCTATCAGGTCGTTGACGAGGGTGTTTATGCGCTCGGTGGTCGTCGCGCCCAGCTCTTCCACGCAGTCTGCCGGTATGTCCTCTTTCCGTATGACCCCGCTGCGCAGGGCGTCGTCTATGTCGTGGTTGATGTATGCTATCCTGTCGCTTATCTTGACGATCTGCCCCTCTAATGTGAATGGCATCTTTTTGCCTGTGTGGTTCAGTATCCCGTCGCGCACCTCTTCCGTGAGGTTCATGCCGCGGCGCGTCTCGCTGCATTCCAGCACGTCGACGACGCGCAGGCTCTGGACGTTGTGTTTGAAGCCGCCTTCATGTTTTTCGTTCAGGAAGACTTCGCCGTTGTGCCCGAAGGGCGTATGCCCCAGGTCGTGCCCCATGGCGATCGCCTCGGTCAGGTCCTCGTTGAGCCGCAATGCGCGGGCTATGGTCCTTGATATCTGCGCCACTTCAAGGGTATGCGTGAGCCTTGTCCTGAAGTGGTCCCCTTCAGGCGCCAGGAATACCTGCGTCTTATGCATGAGCCGCCTTAGCGCCTTGGAATACACGATGCGATCCCGGTCCCTCTGGAAATCGGTGCGGATCTCGCATTTCTCCTCTTCCCTCTGCCGCCCTCTCGACTGGGCAGCCTTGGCTGCGCGCCTGGAAAGCGTCTCAAACTCGCGTTCTTCAGAAGCGACACGTTTAAGCACGGATCCGACCCCTCCTTTCAGCATCGGCGCTATAGGCGCCGGCCTGCGCACGGCTGCCGCATATCCGGCGCCGCTGCGCCGCGCGGCCCCGTCGCTGCCTGCGCCCATGGCCTGCCCGCTGTCCGGCACATCGGCCTGCGGCCCGGCGGCGCCTGCGCCCATGGCCTGCCCGCCGTCCTGCGGCCCGTAGGCGGAGACCCCCGTATGGCCGAAGCCGCCCGCCCCGCGCACGGTCTCGTCGAGCGAGCCCGCCGGCTCCAATTCCGCCCTGGCATAGCCCGCTATGACCATCTGGGCGATCCTGTCGCCGTCGTCGATGACGAAATCCGCATCGCCCAAGTTTATGACAGGCACCCGGATCTCGCCCCTGTAATCGCTGTCTATCGTCCCGACGCCATTGACCAAGCCTATGCCATGCTTCGCGGCAAGCCCGCTGCGTGCCCGTATCTGGGCCTCGACGCCCTCCGGCAGCTGTATATAGAGGCCCGTAGGCACCAGCGCCCGCTCCCCCGGCCTCAAGGTGATGGCCTCGGCCAGGCTGGCGCATATATCCATGCCGGCCGCGCCGGCTGTCTCGTATCTGGGCAGGCGCCCAGAATCGCTCTTGATCTTTATCTTCATCCCGCGCCTCCTAGGCGCTCAGCATCTTCCTGATATCGTGCCTCCTGCGCCCTATGACGGCACCGGAGTAGGTATTCGGATCCGTCACCATGTGCGCCACCCTTCTTATATCGTCAAGCGTGACGGCGTTTATCCGCGCGATCACCTCTTCCGGCGTGAACACCTTGCCTAGAAGCAGGTAGTTCTTGCCAATGGAGAACATCCTGCCGTTCACGCTCTCAAGCCCGAATGTATAGCTGCCCTTCATCTGCTCCTTGGCCGTGCTGAGTTCGTCCTCGGTAACGCTGCTGTCCCCCAGGAGCCTCAGCTCCTCAAGTATGGCCTCCACCGCCTTCCTGACCTTGTCATGCCCCACAGCCGCGTAGATGTTGAAAAACCCGTCGTCCCTGAACGAACTGGACGAGGAGTAGACGGAATAGGCAAGCCCCTTCTGCTCGCGTATATTCTGGAACAGCCTCGAATTCATGCTGCCGCCCGTGATATTGTTCAGGAGCGCCAGGCTGTAATAGTCGTCGTCGTAGAGTGGCAGCCCCTTGGTGGCCAAACATATGTGGCTCTGCTCTATATCCTTCACCTTCGAGCGGAACCTGGGAAGCCCCTCGGACTTGGACACCTCCCTGCCCGGCGCGTTCGACGGCAGGCCGGAAAAATACTTCGTTACAATCTCATCTATACGGTCTTCGTCGAAATTCCCCGCCACCGACACCACGATGTTCTCGCGCGTGTAGCTGTCGGCCAGATAAGCCATGATGGCATTGCGGCTTATCGATTTCAATGTGGACGGCGTGCCGATGACGCTCTTGGCAAGCGCCGACCCGTGGAATATCTGCTCGCATATGATGTCATGCACATCGTCTTCCGGGGCGTCTTCGATCATCTTGATCTCCTCGCAGATGACATTCCTCTCCTTGTCCATCTCTTCCCTGTCGAATCTGGAGCAAAGCAGCATGTCGCTGAGTATCTCGACGGATTTCTCGAAATTCGAGTCCAGCGTCTTGACGTAGTAGCCCGTCGTCTCTTTGCCCGTAAACGCGTTTGAGATCCCGCCGATCTTGTCGATGTCGTCCGCGATCTGCTTCGCACTCCTCTTTTCGGTGCCTTTGAACATCATATGCTCGATAAAATGGGAAATCCCGGCCTTGGACGCTGGCTCGAACACCGCGCCGGCATGTACCCATACGCCTGTAATCACAGACTGGACATGCGGGATCTTCTCTGTGGCAAGCCGTATGCCGCAATCCAAAGTTTTGGTTTTGATCATTTAACTCTCCCAGACACCCGCCGGCATATGCATCCCGCCGGGCACACAGCAAATTTGATTTCGAAAATTGATTTTGTGAATGTTTTTAATACCCATTTATTATGTAATTAAAACATGAGCCCGCTATCTTCCGGGTTTTGTTTTTCAGATCCGTCAATGCCGGACCCATCGGAGGCCCCGGCTCCGCCGTTGCCGGATGCCCCAGATCCACCGCTGCCTGAGCCGCTGGAACTTCCTGCCCCGCCGACGCCGGATCCATCGGAGGCCCCGGATCCGCCAATGCCTGGCCCGCTGGTGCTTCCTGTCCCGCTGGGCCCGCTGATGCCTGGCCCGCTGGAAATCCCTCCCCCGCTGATGCCTTCGGAGCCCGCGTCGCCGCCCTGGCCGGGCAGCGTCTGCCCATAGCCCGGCACGAAGCCCGGATATGGCTGCGTGGCGTTCTTCAGCTCGAAGTACAGGAAGGCCAGCTTCGCGGCCTGTGCGCGCGTTGCGACGCCCTGCGGCTCAAAGCCGCCTTCGGGCAGCCCGTTCATGAGGCCGGCCTTCACCACCTTGCCGACCGCCCCCGCCGACCACTGGCTGATAAGCTCGGCGTCGCTGAATGCCGGCGGCGATGTGAGCTCTGGCATAGGCACCCTCTCCAGCGCCGCGAAGTTGTCAAGCATCACGGCCATCTGCTCCCTGGTGATCTCCGCCCCCGGCTCGAAATGCCCCTCGTCCACGCCGCGCACCACGCCCGTGGCGAAGCCCCAGTTCACGTAGGCGTAATACCAGTCCTGCATGGCGACATCCGTAAAGCCGGCCTGGGGCGCCGCGTTTATGTCGATGCCGTCAAGCGTCTTCGCGAGCATTGCCAGGAACTGCGCCCTGGTCAGCACCTCGTCCGGCGCGAACTGCCTGTCCGCCACGCCGTTCACCAGCCCGCGCCCCGCGAGCCCTTCTATATACGGCCTCGCCCAGTGGTTGTTGCCCAATGAGTCGAGGAGATCGTCGAATGTCACCGGCAGGCCGACCTGGACCGGTATGGCAGCCCTTTCATTGCCATAGCTGACCCTTATCTCGCCCGTCGTCCCGGTCCTTTCCCCTGCGGTGAATATGCCCACTTCGTTTATCGTGCCTATATTCTCGTCGCATTCCCATGTGAAGAGATCGTCGCGCTGCGCTATGGCCGAGTACCCGTAGGTCGCGTTCATGTTGACGTCCACCGTCTGCCCCGGCTCCAGGAATATCGATTTCTGGCTGGGGTTCAGCGAGACGCCCTTATGCACGCCTATCCTCACGGTGGCCTCGACGCCGTCCCCACTCGCCTGCACCACGGCAACGCCCTCATTCTCGCTTGCGGTGAACAGCCCGTAGCGGCTCACCTCGCCGTCGCCCTCAAGTATGCTGTAGGTCAGGTTCCCAGCTGGGTAGTAGCCGGACTTCTCGTACAGGGCGTTCGTCATGTACGGCGTAAGCTGGACGCTCGCGCCGGGCATGGCCAGGTAGTTGTCCTGATAGACGCTGAGGCGCTGGCCGCCCGCGTTCTGGCCGGGCCTGTAGACATAGAAGAGCCCGTTTGCCACAGCCCGCTGCTTGCCGTCGGACGGCGAGTTCTTGGTCACGGCCCTGTCGTCGCGGCCAGGCTCCCTCACGACCATCGTGGATGAGCCCCCGCCGTCGAGGTTCGCCACGACGACACAGCCGAGCGCTATCATATGTTTGGCGACGTCCGTGAGCCCAAGCCCCCCGGAAACGCCCGCCTGCCTGCCGTCAAGCACGTACAGCATCACGGAGCCGTCGCGCTTTATGCCGATGCAGGTCCTGGGGTTCACGCGCTCCCCCGTGGAGACCCATGTGCCATTGTTATATATGAGGTAGTACATGCCCAGGCATTCGGAAGCCCGCGATATGGGGCCGTTGTCGAGATCGGTCGCGTAGATCTCCACATCCATGCCCGGCGACATCATCCTGAGCGCTTCGGCAGTCGCGGAGTCGGCGTCCGTCGAGAGCACAAGCTGGTTGTCGCCTATGGGCGTATTGGCGCCTGAATACTGTATCCATGCCACCCTCGCGCGTATCGCCCTGCCGAAGCGCAGCTGGGCCGCGTCGTATGATTCCGTGTCCAGGACGACCTCCACGTTGTCGCCGCTGGTCATAGTGCTGGGCCCATATGTGCGGTTGTATAGGTGCAGGGCCTTGGCCGCGCCGTGCGGCACGTTGAAGAAGCCGATATTCGCGTTGAAGGGCGCAAGCAGGTATGTGCCGTCCTCCTGCGGCAGGAAGATCTGCGTGCTGAGGCCATAATTCACGTTCGTCCACGAAAGCTCAGCCTTACCGGCGCTGTCGAAGCTTATCACGAACTGGGAATCATAGCCCGATGACTGTATCACGCCGTCGTGTATCGTCAGGCTCCTAGGGCAGGCCGAATCCGTGCTGAATATATCGCCGTTGATGCCGGCCACCACCTTGTAGCCCTGGGCCTCAAGCGTGCCGACCATTGTGTCAAGCACGTACCTGCCGCTCGATTCCCCGGAGAAGACGACCGGCCTTATCGAAGAGGCGGACGGATCGGCAGTCACTATATACGCCCTTTCTACGCCGCTGGCGTCATTGCCTGCCAGCACCCGCGAGAAGCTGACGCCTTCGAATATTTCCATGTCGGCGCTGTAGTATACATTGCCAATGCCGTCAACACGCGTAAAGCCAGTAAGGACGCTCGCTGCAGCCAGCAGCAAGGCTATGCACAGCGCCACGCGCGCTCTTCCCTTTGTCATCATATCCATCCTCCATGCCCAATAAGATTTATACACATCTATTCAATATTGTATCAAACCTTCCTGTTTTATTTCAAGTTAAGGTTTTGTTTCAAATAGCGCCGATAGGCGAACGAAAGGCGGCCGCTGCGGCCGCCCTGCGCTATCTCGTGATATTATGCCGATTGTAGGCCGGCGCGGTGCCGAGATCCGCGCCAAAACGGCTGCCAAAGCGCTGCGGCCGGTCCAGCCCGGCCGGCGCGGCGCCGAGATCCGCGCCAAAACGGCTGCCAAAGCGCTGCGGCCGGTCCAGCCCGGCCCCAGCCCAAATCCTATGCTATATGATGCCGGCCCAGGCGAGCAGCAGTAGCAGGCAGGTGATCAGGATGACGGCCGCCGGTATCATCATGCGCTTGCTGAACGCGCCCTTACGCGCCTGCGGCGCGGCGCCTGCGCCATCGGCGGCGGGGCGCTTGTCCGCAATCAGCCGCGAACGCCTGAGCGCATTCACAAGCGGCTTGTACAGCAGCAATGTGATAGTGGCGTTTATCGTGCCCTTGAGCAGGTTGAACGGCAGGAATATCGGCAGCAGCATGGCCATGACCTGCGCGCGCGACACATGCGCCATATAGAGCGGCGTTATGATATAGTTCCACAGCAGCATCATGGCCGTCATGGCCAGGACGCCGGCTGCGAGGCCTATCACCG
>JAIRSA010000208.1 GCA_031255695.1 Eubacteriales Family XIII. Incertae Sedis bacterium
TTGGCGTCCGTGCTCACAATGCGGATATTCGGGCTGTCTTTCAGCGCATCCTTGAAGCCGCGTATCCTTTCATTGTGCCCAAGCATGTTGTAGGAGCCGGTTATTATGGAAATATCGCCGCCGCCTGGAAGCATGAGTTCGGCGAGGTCCCCGCTGATGCCGCCGCTGTTGTAGTAGTCGCAGCCGACGAAGGCCATCTTCCTGTCGAAATGGATGTCGGAGTTGAGCGCGATTATGGGCAATGGCGCCAGCGCCGCGAGCTTCCGCGATATGGCCGGATGGTCGATCGGGGTTATGACAAGCGCGGCGAGGTTCATGCCTGACAGCCCTTCAAGCGCCTCAAGCTGCTCGTTCTCGTCGTAGCCCTTTATCTCGCGGACGACCGCCTCGAAGCCGTATTCCTTGTATTTCTCGATGGTTTCGTTGATGCCGACTATGACATCGTCGAAGAACATGTTGCCCACGGAATTGATGACAATGCCGATGGTGTACTTGATGCCGCGCTTTGCCAGCGCTTTTGCGAAGGGGTTGGAGCGGTAATTGTGCTCTTTGGCGATCTTGAGCACCAGCTTCTCGATCTCAGGGTTGACATTGCCGCGCCGGTTCAGCACCCTGTCGACGGTCCCGCGGGAGGTGCCCGCGAGTTCGGCGATCTGCTTGATAGTAATCATCTTTCAAACCTTTTCCTAGATTGTATGGGTTTCGGGTAGAGACCTATATGTGCACGTGCACATTCACATATAGAATCTATCATAATCGGAAAGGCTTGTCAAATATTTTCTATTCGTCAGCCATCTTTTTGCGCAGTTTTTTGAGCTCGGCGGTGATCAGGACGATGACGAGGACTAAGGACAGGTAATCGGAGATCGGGGTGGCGGCCACGATCCCTGCCATCCCCCAGATCCTGCCCAATATGATGAGCATGGGGACGAGCAGGGCGAACTGCCTCAGCATGGGCAGCAGGATGGCGATCTTCACCCGCCCGGTGGCTACGAACATGTTGGATGCCACCACATGGAAGCCCAGCAGGGGCATCGACAGGGCCAGGACCCGCATGGCCATGGGCGTGAATTTCAGCAGCTCAGCGCTGCCCTCAGGGGCGAATAGCCACACGATATGCGAGGCGAAGAGCTCCGAGATCAAAAATCCCGCGCACGAGACGCATGTGGCGGCCACGGCCGCGTTGGTGAATATTTTGCTGACGCGCTGGAATTTCTTGGCACCGTAGTTATAGCCAAGGAGCGGCTGCGCCCCCTGGGATATGCCGAAAATGGGCATCTGTATCAGGAAGAACAGCGACATGACGATGTTCATGGCCGAGAGCGCGATGTCGCCGCCATTCGGCACGCCGATGCTGGAGGGGCCGTATTTGCTCATGCTGGAATTGTATATGACGAGCACAAGGGCCGCTATAAGCTGGTAGATGAACTGGGCGGCGCCGAACGAGAGCAGGCTGCCCACTATCCGCAGCGAGGGGCGGATGGAGAAGGGGCGGATCCGCAGGGTGGATTTCGGGCTGAGGTTGAAGCACAGCAGGAAGACTGAAGAGCAGGCCTGGGCGATCACCGTGCCTATGGCGGCGCCGGCGACGCCCCAATGGAATACGAACAGGAACAGCGGCACAAGGCATATATTGACGGCGCCGCCTATGAAAATGCCGATCATCGATATGGAAGGGAAACCCTGTGCGCGCGTGCAGTGCGAGAAGCCGAGGCCGAACAGCGGGAAAACGGATCCGATGAGGTAGATCCGCGCGAAGACGCGCGCATGGATCATGGATTCGCTGCCTTCGACGCCGCCGGAGAGCAGTAGTATGGGATCCAGCAGCCTGAGCCCCACGACGGCAGAAATGCCGCCGCATAGCAGAAGCAGCCAGAAACAATGGTTCAGGGCGGATTCCGCAACCTCGTGCTGTTTTTGCCCCAGCCGTATGGAGATCATGTTGGCGGCGCCTATCCCGAACAGGACGGAGAAGGCCATGTAGACGCTCATAAGGGGCATCACAAGGGCGAGCCCGCCCAGCGCCGTTTCGCCGACGGCGTGGCCGACGAATATGCGATCCACGACATTGTATAGAGCGTTCACCACCATGCCGGTTATGGCCGGGATGGAATACTTCAAGAGCAGCTTCCCTACCGGCTCAGTGCCAAGATGCTCGGACGCGTCAAGCTCTTCGTCCCCGTCAGCCGCGTCAAGTTCTTCGTCCCCGTCGGGCGCGGCGTGGTCAGCCGCGATGTGCGCGTCAGCCGCGCCAATCATATCGGCTGGATGGGCGCTGCCGCCTCCGTCGCCGCCGCCATTGCCGCCGCCATTGCCGCCTCCATTGCCGCCGCCCATGTTGCTGTTGCTGCCGCCTCCGTTGCCGCCGTTGCCGCCTCCCATGTTGCCGTTGCTGCCGCTTCCGTCGCCGCCTCCATTGCCGCCGCTTACGCTGCCGCCTATGCCGCGGTCTTCATAGCCGCTGTCGGCGCCATTGCCATTACTGCCGCTTCCGTTGATGCCATTATATTTATCCAAATCGTTTCTCCTGTATCAATTATGATGGTGCCCGCTGCCGATTATTCCGAAGCGTAGTCCACAAATGCGAGGTTCATATCGACGTTCCCGTTTATCCCAGCGACGCTCCCTGTGCTGGTAAACTGCCATATGGAGAAGGCATAGGGGAAGGCGGGGAGTTTGTAGTACTGCGCAAGCCATTTGTCGTAGCCCTCAAGTTCATCGAGGAGCATCCTGGAAACGAACCATTTCGGGTTCGCGTATATCATCGGCGTGTAGCCGGCGCCGCGCACCCTCTCGCAGAAAGCGGAAGCGATGCTGGTCACGTCGCCCGCCGACAGCCGATCGGTCCTGGCCCTGTTGCCGGAGATCTCCTCCATGTCGAATACGATGGGGAAGGAGACATTGTAAGGGGCAATAGCGGCAAGCACCATGTCCGCCTCCTCTCTGGCCTCTTCGGCGGTGACGGCCTGCGAGAAGAAATATATCCCTATGCGCAGCCCGGCGGCTGCGGCGCCGCTGATGTTGGCCTCGAAGAATTCGTCCATGTTCAGCGAGCCGTTGCCATAGCCCCGGTATCCCATACGTATCATGGCGAACGATATCCCGTCGCTGGCCGCCATGGGCCAGTCGATCTCGCCTTGGTAGCGGGAAACGTCCACTCCGAGCAGCGCCTGCCGGCCGCCGGGGGGCGAGTAGGCGGGGCGCTTGCCGTCCCAGCTGAGGTATGACCAGTCATGGCCATGGGGCGCCAGGCTGGGATCGATGTCGGCATAATGTATCTGACCGGCGTCCTTGTATATGATCTTGTCTGTGAAGAAGCGGCTCAGCAATTCGGTGCTTAAGTTGAACTCTTCCGCGCTGGATTTCAGCGATTCAGGCGAAACCCAGCCTTCGGCCTCCAGCTCCGCCACGATATCGCTGCGCGAAGGCGCAGGCTCCAAGGCGCCGGCCGCAGGCGGGCCGGCAGGGCCAGTGGGGGCAGGGTATGTGGCGGCCGGCTGGGGATGCAGCAAGAGCCAGGCCAGGGCCACCAAGAAAAACAGGTTGGTAAAAGCAAGTATGATGACGGCCCCTGGGCCCTTCTTTCCGGCAATGTTTTTTTCTTGTTCCATTATGGCCTCCGGCATATGCGGCGCCAACGCGCCATACGGCCCGCCTATTGAGACATGGCCAAGGCCTGCGGGCGGATACGCCGCAGATATGCCATGATTTCAGCCGGCGGACAGCGTCAATTCTATCGGTGGACAGCGTCAATGATAAATGTAGGCGTCGTGGACGTGTACATCGCAAACATATGAGTGCAAAACTAGTATAACATATAAAGTGGGGCGGCTCAAGGTCAATACTGTTGGCTAGCCCCTCCTGGGGCTCGTCTGCTTGGGCGCCGCAGGGTTCCCTATCACCATGGCGCCGGGCGGCACGTCCCGGAACACCACGCTGCCCGCGCATATGTAGGCGTTTTCATTTACGACAATGTCCGGGATAATAGCGACGCTGCTGGCCACGAAGGCCCCTTCGCCTATCCGCACGCCGCCCGTAATATCGCAGAAATCCATCACCGACGCAAAATCGCCCAGGACCGCGTCATGGCCCAGCACGCTGCAATTGTTCATCATGCAGTGGTCGCCGATCTTTGTGTTCGCCGATACAAAGACATGCGGCTGGATGACGGCCCCCTGCCCTATCTCCGCGTAGCGTGACACTACAGCCGTAGGGTGGATTATATTCTCCCAGCGCACATGCCCGTCCAGATCCCGCGCTATGGCCCGCTTGGCCTTGGCGGAGGCCAGGGCCATGACCGCCGATACGGCGCCTGGGCCGCCGGCCTCCTGGCACAGCTCTTTGAGGCGGGCCCTGCCTCCCAGGACCGTTATATCGTTGATGTCCTTGCCCCAAATCCCTTCATTGTCGTCTATGAAGCCAGCCAGGCGGTATTGCTGGCCGCGCGCGTTTATGGCATGCACCGTGTCCGCCACCTCACGGCCAAAACCACCCGCGCCTATTATGTACAGATCCCTCATATCCAGCTCCTGCAATCAACTGCGGGCCATGCGCCCGCTTCTGCGGCGCGGAAGCCTTCCGGACGGGCGGGCCCGGCCGTAGGCCTTCCTGCTATTCGTCTAATTCTATCAAACACGCGGGGCAGCGTCAATGCAAATTTAGCCCCGGCAGATCGCCGCAGCCCTGCCGCGGCCTTGGCCAGCCTTGAGATTAAGAGACAAGAAATCGGGAGATAATGTTTGACACATAGGATAATCTTAGATATAATCTATAATTAGTTGGCAATGGCGCCGGAACGTCCTCCGGCGCTATCGTCTATTTTTACACCGGCATGCCTGGCAGCTCAGGCGCGGGCAGGCCGAACGAATATGAATGGCACAATCAAGGGCGGCGCGGCCCATGCCGTGCCAGGGACAAGGGCGGCGCAGGCGCATATGCCGCGCCGGACAGATGCAGTATGAGAAGAAAGAAGGTGAAGTGTTATGAATGCTAGAAAAGTGATCAGCGTGGCGCTGATTGCCGCAATGGCCCTAGGGCTGTTCCTGCCAGGCCTGTCATTCGCGGAGGACGCCGCGGATACGATCTACACGAACGGCAACATCTATACCGTGGACGACGAATTTTCGAAAGCGTCCGCTATAGCCATCAAGGGCACGAAAATCATCGCGGTAGGGGCCGACGAGGCTGTGATAGAAGCCAGGCGCGGGCCGGACACCAAGGTGATCGATCTGGGCGGCCGGACAGTCATACCTGGGCTTGTCGAAAGCCATATGCATTACCAGGCATTGGGCACGAGGCTCGAACAGCTTGACATTTTCCAGAAACCCAAGGAGGAGATCCTGGCGCTTGTGGAGGCTGAGGCAGAGAGGCTTGAGGATGGCGAGTGGATAACCGCGTCCGGATGGAACCACGAGCTTTGGACCCCGAACACATGGCCGACAAAAGAGGACCTCGACGCGGTAGCGCCGAACAACCCCGTCTCGCTGTCCAGGGTGGATGGGCACTCGACCTGGTTCAACAGCATGGCCATATCGATAGGCGGCATCACAAAGGAAACGCCGAGCCCCACTGGCGGCACGATAATGAAGACCGAGGGCGGCGAGCTGCTGGGCATCTTCACTGACACGGCGGCGACCCTCATATCGAGCAAGATCCCAAGCGAAGTCAGCAACGAGAGGAAGCTCGATCGCTACAAGAAGGCCGATCAGTCGGTCGTATCGTATGGCATAACCACGCTGGTGGACGCGGGGATCAGCGCCGCCGACACCAATGTGCTGAAGTCGGGATATGAGGCCGGCACACTGAAGGTCAGGGCCTACGAGATGCTGTCCGCAGGCGAGGACAAGGTGTATATAGACGCCGGCAACAAACCTGTCAGGGATCTCTATGACGGCAAGCTGTCCGTCAATGCGGTGAAGCTCTACGCGGACGGCTCGCTGGGTTCCAGGAGCGCGTGGCTCATGCGCCCCTACAGCGACGCGCCGGGCATCACGGGCGATCCCAGGTATGCAAGATACGAGGACTATGAGGCGGTGGTCAAGCAGGCCAGCGACTATGGCTTCCAGATCGGCACGCACGCCATAGGCGACGCGGCCGTCGATCAGGTGCTCGACGCCTACGAGAATGTGCTGGGTGCCGCGCTGAAGGACCGCAGGTTCAGGATAGAGCACTTCCAGATAGTCGCGCCCGAAGATATACCCAGGGCAGTCAAGGCCGGCGTCATCGCATCCATGCAGGCGACCCACGCCACATCCGACATGAACATGGCCGAGGACCGCGTAGGGCCCGAACGCATAAAGACATCATACGCATGGCGGACTATCCGCAATGAAGGCGGCATAATAGCCAATGGCTCGGACGCGCCTGTCGAGCTGGTGAACCCGTACCACGGCCTCTACGCTGCGGTGACGAGGCAGGGCAGGGACGGCGAGCCGGCCGGCGGCTGGTACGCCGGCGAAGCGCTCACGCGCGAAGAGGCACTGAGGTCGTTCACGATATGGGGCGCTTACGGGATCTTCGCCGAGAATGACAGGGGTTCGCTTGAAGAAGGCAAATATGCGGACTTCGTCGTGCTTGACAGGGACTATATGACCTGCCCGGCCAGCGAGATCAAGGATATCGCGGCTGTCAAAACCGTCATAGGCGGCGAGGAAGTGTACAACGCCACCGCTGACACGCCGGGGGCCGACGCAGGCACCGCTTCGGGCTTTGCGGACGAGGCCAGCGTGGCGGCATGGGCGAAGCCATTCTTTGAGCGCCTGATAGGGAGCGGCATCATCTCAGGCTATGCCGACAACACGCTCAAGCCCAAGGGCGAGGTGACAAGGGCGGAATTCACGAAGATGGCAGTCGCGGCGCTGGACATCAAGATGGGCGACGCGCCCAAGAGCTTCGCGAATGACGTAAGGGAAGGCCAGTGGTATAAGGAGCCTGTCGATATCGCTTCATCGAACGGGATAATAGAAGGCCTGTCGGAAGGCAGCTTCGGCCCCAACGAGAGGATCACGCGGCAGGATATATGCGTCATAATGTACAGGGCGCTCAATGCGGGCGGCGTGCAGCTGCCGGCCAGCGCCGGGGCGACATTTGCGGATCAGACGGCGATCGCCGATTACGCAAAGGACGCCGTGAGCATGCTCAGGCAGCTTGACATAGTGGGCGGGCGCCCGGATGGCGCCTTCGACCCGCGCGCCTTCGCCACACGCGAGGAGACCGCGAAGATCATATGCGGGATCATCGACTACGTGGGCACTGCGGCCGCAGCGGAGTAGCGCAGGCAGATGCAGTGCCTGCGGGTGCATACTAAGATCCAAAAGACAGTAGTATGGCATAGATAGGGCGCCTCGTGCAGGCGCACATATCGCTCATATAGAAAAAGGGCTGTCCCTTATCCGGGGCAGCCCCTTTTCTATGTCTGGCCCAATTGTGGCTCATTGCTGTCGTGGCCAGTTGTCTAGCCGTGGCTCATAGTCCGTAGTTGTGGTTCAGCATATGCTGCGGGGCGCGGGGCGCCCCGCAGCGCGCTTTGCTTCAAGCTTGTGTGAGGCCGCCGCTATGGCGTGACGGTCACGATGAAGGATGAGACTAGGCCGCTTCCGTCGTCAAGCCTCACGCTTATAGTAGCCGTGCCGGCCCTGACCGGGGTGACCTTGCCATCCTTGTCGACCCTGGCGATTGCCGGGTTGCTTGAAGAGTACAGATAGGCGTTCCCGTCAGATACCGGGGCCACGCTGTACCCATTGACCTTGTCTCTGCTCAGCCTCAGGCTCACGCGCACAGTCGTGTTGGCCTTCAGCTGGGTGCCCTTCCACTTGGCCGTGAAGGTCGTGCTCCGTTCCACGGTGTCCGAAGAGAAGTCCCAAGGCGTGGCTGACAGATCAGAAGTCGGATACCATCCAAGGAATTCGGCATCGCCCTTTGTAGGCGCAGGAGGCTCGACGACTGTGCCGCCAGGCATGATGACCTGGGATGCGGGCGCCGCGCCTGCGCCGCCTGCCGTATCGAACTGAGCGAGGAACTTAGTGCTGAACTGGAACCAGTTCACCCTTACAGCCCTGCTGCCGCCTGCAATAGCCGGGAAGACCAGGTAGACGTCGTGGACGCCGCTGTACTCCTCGTCGAAGGCGACGGAGTGCGTCACGTAGTTGTTGTTGCTTGCCGTGGAGGGCAGCGCCATCGTCGTGAGCATGGTGCCGCCGCCCGCAGCGTTGGGGGCGTCGATCCACACCTGCAGGTTGGCGTCGGATGTGGAAGCCGTACGGATGTAGAAACCGTTGGCGGCATGGCCGAGGTCGACCTTCTTGTAGAGGGCGGTCGGCGAGTTCGTCCCTGAGATTGTGGCGGTGGAGTACAGGCCCATCTCGCTTCCGCCGGCAGCAAACGCAGACCCATTGCCGGTGAAGAATGTGCCAGTGTCAAAGTTCTCTGCCTGTATCCAGCGCGAGCCGTTCTTCACGCCCTGGCCCTGCAGGGTTATGACGCGCTCTGCAGTGATGTCTGGATTGTTCTTCAGGACTGCCTTGACCTTTACCTTGCCATCGTCGACGCCGGTTGCCGCAAGCAGGCCGTTAGCGTTTATTGTGGCGAGGTTGGTCGCTTTGCCGTTGAGATCCGTGACGGACCAAGCGATCTGCGTGACCGGAACGGCAAGTCCCGCGTTCGGGAGGTAGTAGCTCGCGTTGTTTTCGCTCAGCTGCTCAAGGAAGGCCGCGCCCTGCTGGTTTGTGCCCTGGTAGCGCCAGATGCTGTCGTTGGCGCCGAAGGCGTTGCCTGTCCTGATCATCAGGAAGTCGACTGTCTTGGGGGCGCCGTTGA
>JAIRSA010000238.1 GCA_031255695.1 Eubacteriales Family XIII. Incertae Sedis bacterium
ACGAGCGAGAACAGCGGCCCCCATGGGTATTTCCCTATCCTTGGCGGCATATGCCTGTCCTCAGGCTCCTCGCCATAGTCGCACAGCCACTTCGCCGGGATCCTGTTGAACACGTAGACAGCCCCGTATCCTGCCAGCACCCCCAGGCCTATCGCCGCCACAAGAACGCCTATTACAAACAATGCCTGCGCAATCCCCATAACGGCCTAAACCTCCCCGCAGCTATCGCCTCGCCCTCGCAGCCCCTAATCCTCGCCATAATAGAGGAGCCTAACCGCCAGCACCCATTTCATCTTCGCCTCGCCGCCGCTGGCGCCGGCATTGCCGCGCGCATTGCCGCGGGCACTGCTGGCACTGGCGCTGCTGCCGCCGTCTTCAGGCAGCGTGCACGCAAAGCTGTCGATAATGTATGTGGCCTCCGTGCTCTGCTCAAGCGACGCGATGAAGCCGATGCCGCTTTCATATCCGGAGTCCAGCTCTATGGCCAGCGGAAGCTCGCGCAACTGGACCGCGCCCGGCATGGCGCCCGCCGCCCCGGAAAGCGCCGAAGCGCCGAAACTCACGCCTGCCGACTCTATCCCCGACATGCGCAGACGGCTGTTGATATCGCTGATGACCGTGGCCGGCGTGATATATCCGGCCCTCTGCATTGCCGCCAGCTCATCTGAAAGCTCCGCGATCCGGGCGTCCGCCGCCGAGGGATCCAGCATTACGCCGGCAATCTCCGCTTTCGCCCTTTCGATCTCGCGGTATTCCGCGAGATGTCCCATCAGCTCGCCTTGTATGGGCTGGTACAGGAAGTATGCATACACAATGGCGGCGGACAGGACCAAGGCGGCAGCCAGTATTTGGGGTAATGTGAAAAATCTGTCTTTCATAGCGCCTTCACCTGCCTGATCCTTCGGCAGCGGGATCCCCCGCTGCGCTGCCGCCTGTGGCGCCAGGCGCCAGGGTCATCGTTATGTTGCAGCGCCGCCCTGCGGCGCCTTCGCCTTCAGACATCGACGCGCCGTTGACATATACGCCTTCTATGGCATTGGCGCGTGTCACCAAAAGCTCGATGTCGTCTGTGATCACCGAGACATTCAGCTGGCGGCCGCCGTCCACAAGCTCGATCTTTTCAATATCCGCCCATTCCAGGATCTGTGCGCCTATTTCCCTGAGCACATCGCCGTAGGCTGGGCCCCGGCTGTCTTTGATATACGCATCCTCCGCCCTGCCGTCCTGGATCAGGGCCTCAAGCCCGCGCATGCCTTCGAGCCTGTCGCGGGCGGGCGCGTATTCCTGGCGCTCTATAACGATGCGGCCTTCCTCGTTTTTATGTTCCATATACATGCCTGCCGCCGGCAGCGCCAGCATGGCCAGCAGCGCCAGGATCTCTACGGCCCCGCATATCAGCGCCGCATAGGCCTTTTTCTTCCTCGCGCGCATGCCGCCGAACAGAAGGTTCTGGTTTTTGGGGCTCTTTGGAGGCATGCCCGCCATCGCGACGATCCGGGGGTACAGTGTGCCTCTCCCCGCAAGCTCGCCGCCGGCCGCAAGGGCCCTTTCGAGCATGCGCCCGAAATCCCCGAAGCTGCGGCACGGCATGTTGAGGCGCCCGGCGAGCTGCCCGTCGAAGCCGTCGCCGCCCGCGCTTTCGCCCGAAAGCAGCACATAGTCCGGCCTTGGGCCGCCGCCTGCCCTGTCATAGGCCTGGGCAGCCATCCGCCCCAGCTCCGCCGCCACTATCTCAAGGGTCTCGCCGCCCTCAAGCCCTTCGCCGAATACGGTCTCTTCCATATGGACGATGCTGGCGTTCTTGAACAGCACGGCCTTCATCACGCCGTCGTCTATATTGGCGGCTATGATGTTCTTGCCTATCACTGCATCTGTGGCCTGGAGGGCGTTGAGCATATACTTGACTATGCCCGCATATGCCACGAGGGCGGAGCCTGCGAAGACGCACTTTATCCTGTGCGCCCTCATGGCTTTCACGAATTTCCTTATGAATGCGCTTTCGATCCCGTAGAGCCCGCTGGCCTGCATGCCCTGCCTGGCCTCGCCGCCGCCATACCATTCGTATTCGTACAGCCAGCCGGCGGCCACGAAAGCTTCGGCTTCAAGCATGGCCCTGCGGCGGCGCTCCCTGGGCGACAGCGCCGTATGATAATATTCATGATACCTGACTATGTCCGTGTCGAACAGGATCTCTGCTGGGCAGGGCTCCATCCTCGCTTTCTTCAGCGATTCCGCCACAAATGCCGCCAGCGCTTCCGCAGCGGCGGCAGACAGCTCCGGGCCCCCAGCCGGAAGCGCGTCCGGGCCGCCTGCGCCCAATGCCGCATGCGCCGCGCCGGCAGCGCCCGGCGCCGGCCCACCCTCCGGAAGCCCGTCCGGGCCGCCTGCGCCAGACAATCCCCAAAGCCCTGCGGGCAAGGGGAACGCTCTTACCTTGTCTATCGATATGCGGCTCCTTGACTTTCTGATCTCGGCCAGATGCAAGCGCCGTTCCGCAATCCTGATCGTCAATTGTCTCACTGCTGTTTCTCCGCACCTGATAGGGGCCAGCGGGCAGCCCAGTATCCCACTCACAAACAATTGTAACACAAAAAGTCCAATAGGAGAATCGTAATTGGGTTTTTGCGCCACGAAAATTACTGTTCGCCCGCGTGGGCGGGGCGGGGGCAGGAGCAGGAGCAGGTTGATGTGTTCGCCCGCATGGGCGGGGCGGAGGCCGCGCAGGCCGGCGCCGGTACCGCAAAGCCCGCAGGCCTTGAGCCATCAGGGTCACAGAGTCTTGAGCCATCAGGGCCACAGAGTCTTGAGCCATCAGGGACACAGAGTCTTGAGCCATCAGGGCCGCAGGGCCTTGAAAACAGCAATTTGTATATTGCTCTTGTAATAATCCATTTTTTTGAATATAATAATATCTGTAGATCCAATCCGTTCTGCCTCATGGGCCGCCCGGCGCGGCGCCGGCCTTATGCCCGTGGCAGGCAAAAATGAATAAAGCCAAACTGCATGGCCGCATGCCGGATGGGATCGGAATCGCATCGCGGCGCATGGATTATGAAAGGATACATTTAAAATGAAGCAGATCAAGACAATCGCAAAACCTACATTAAAAACCACCAAGGGCAAGGGCTGCGGCGAATGCCAGACCTCATGCCAGTCTGCCTGCAAGACATCATGCACGGTCGCCAACCAGGAATGCGAGAACACGAAACGCAGGTAATAGGCCGGATATGAGGTATTGATGATACATTGTTACAAATTTAAGGGCAACAACATTGTGCTTGATATAAACAGCGGGGCAGTGCATGTTGTCAGCGATCTCGTTTACAGGATACTTTCCCCGCACTCCGACAAAGCAGATATGGGCGATGGGCGGCCTTGCGCTTCTGGCGTAGGCCCCGAAACGGCCGGCGGGCGGCCCGGCGCTTCTGATGCAGGCCCCGAAACGGCCGGCGGGCGGTCCGGCGCTTCTGGCGCAGACCCCGAAACGGCCGGCGGGCGGCCCGGTGCTTCTGGCGCACTCACGGCCCCGCTGCCGTTGCCGCAAGGGCTTTCTGGGCGCTACCCGGCGCATGAGATCGACGAAGCGCTTTCGGAGATCGCCGGGCTCATAGATGCGGGCATGCTGTTTTCGGACGACAGCCAGGTCAGCCACGACATGCTTGAAGGGCGCGGCGCCGTCATCAAGGCGCTCTGCCTACACGCCGCGCATGACTGCAATATGTCATGTGCATATTGCTTTGCGGACGAAGGCGCATTCACGGGGGAAAAATCCCTGCTGCCGGCCGAGACCGGCAGGATGGCCATCGACTTCCTCCTTGAACAGTCAGGGGACAGGCGCAACCTAGAAATAGACTTTTTCGGCGGCGAGCCCCTTATGAATTTCGAAGTGATCAAGGCGCTGGTCGCATATGGGCGCGAGCGCGAGAAGCTGTTCGGCAAGAACATCCGCTTCACGATAACGACAAACGGCCTCTTGCTGGGCCCGGAAAAAGAAGCCTTTATCAATGAGCACATGGACAATGTGATCCTAAGCATCGACGGCAGGCCTGAGATCAACGACGCAATGCGCAAGACGCGCGGCGGCAGCGGGACCTACAGCCTTATAATAGACAATCTGCTGCGCTTCGGGCAGAACAGGGGCGGGCGCTTCTACGCCAGGGGGACATTCACACGCCACAATCTCGATTTCTCGCGCGATGTCAAGCATCTGGCGGAGCTAGGCTTCCGCAATGTCTCCATCGAGCCGGTGGTTGCCCCAGGCGCCATGGATTTTGCCATAGGCGACGGCGATCTGCCGCGCATATTCGACGAATATGACAAGCTCGCCGAGCTTTATATCGAATACGCCAGACGCGGCGAGCAGTTCGCGTTTTTCCATTTCAACATGGATCTTTCCGGCGGGCCCTGCGTGATCAAGCGGGTCTGCGGTTGCGGGGCTGGCACGGAATATGTGGCCATATCGCCTGAGGGCGACATATACCCCTGCCACCAGTTCGTCGGCGAAGAGGGCTACAGGCTCGGCAACCTGCACGAGCTTGCGGCGCAGGGCGGCTTCAGCAACCCGCTCTACGGGTTTTTCAACCATGCGCACATCTACAGCAAGGGCGAGTGCGCCGCCTGCTGGGCGAAATTCTATTGCAGCGGCGGCTGCCATGCCAACGCGCTGCATATGAATGGCGACATACTTAAACCCTACGGCGTGGGCTGTGCGCTCGAACGCAAGAGGGTGGAATGCGCTATCGGCATACAGGCCGAGCTGGCCGGCTGACAGCCATTCCCGCCTGCCGGTGCTATTCCGCCGGTCGGCAGCCATTCCCGCCTGCTGGCGGCCATTACAGAAACGGAGGTCGGAAAATGCCTCTTGGACTAGGAAGCTTTACGAAAATACAGAGTGCTATTCCCAAGCCGCGGCCAAACCACAGGCTGGCCGCACTGCTTTGCGCCTTTGTCGCCGGAGCTTACATAACTGCCGGCGTTTTCGTGTCGTCCCATGCGCACCATGACTGCATTGGGGAAGGCTGCGAGGTATGTGCGCAGGTGCATATCGTCATGTTGTCCTTGGCTAACGGCAGCATTGCCGCCGGTGCGGCCCTGCTTGCCGCGCGCTTTGCGGCGGTGCCTGCCATCGTGGCGCCGCATGTGCGTGGCGGTTCCGCCGCGACGCCGGTCACATCAAGGGTCAGGCTGAATTATTGATGCCATGCCATCTTTATACTATAGCTGTGCGCCGGCCCCGATAGGCTGGCAGCGCAAAACTCGATCTAGAGATGACAATGATTTGGAGATGACAATATGAAAAAAACATTATCGATCATTTCAGCCCTGCTGCTGATCTGCGCCATAGCCACGGGCTGCGGCGGCAGCGGTGACAGGCCCTCTGACGGCACGGGCATTGACGCCGCCTCGGACGGCAAGATAAAAATCGTTTCCACTATATATGCCCCTTACGATTTCGCGCGGGCGATCACGGGCGGGCTCGCCGAGCTGTCCATGCTCCTGCCGCCCGCATCGGAGAGCCATTCATTTGAGCCCACGCCGAGCGACATCATAGAGATCCAGGACTGCGACGTCTTCCTATATATTGGCGGGGAATCCGACGAATGGGTGGAGCGCATCCTCGAATCCGTCGATCTCAGCTCAAAGCAGGTCGTCGAGCTGATTGACTGCGTCTCGCCTGTGTATGAGGAACTTGTCGAGGGCATGGAGGAAGAGGAAGAGGAGGAAGAGGGCGAGGTCTATGACGAACACATATGGACGTCCCCGGTGAACGCGGGCCTCATGGCGACGGCTATATGCGAAGCCGTCAAGGCGGCGGATCCGGCGAACGCCGAAACCTATGACAGCAACACGCGCTCGTATCTGGAAAAACTCGTCTCGCTCGACGCGCAGTTCCGCGACATTGTCGCCGATGCCGAAAGGAATACCATAGTCTTCGGCGACCGCTTCCCCTTCCGCTATTTCGCGGACGAGTACGGGCTTGACTACTATGCCGCGTTCCCCGGCTGCTCGACTGAGACCGAGGCGAGCGCCGCCACTGTGGCCTTCCTGATCGACAAGGTAAAAGAAGAGGGCATCCCCGTCGTATTCCATATCGAGCTTTCGAATGAGGATATGGCAGATGCCATAAGCGAGGCGACAGGCGCGAAGCCCTTGCTGCTCCACGCCTGCCACAATATTTCGAAAAGCGACTTCGAGGCCGGCACCACGTACCTGGACCTGATGGGGCAGAACCTTGGCGCGCTCAGGGAGGCATTGATGTAATGGCGCTGATAAGATGTGAAGACGTTTCTTTCTCATATGACGGCAATACCGCAGTAAGCGGGCTGGACTTTTCTGTCCTCCCCGGCGACTATCTGTGCATCGTCGGGGAAAACGGTTCGGGCAAGAGCACGCTGCTCAAAGGCCTGCTCCGCCTCAAGGCCCCGCAAAGCGGCAGCATCCGCATGGACAGCGGGCTCTTGCCCAGCGAAATCGGGTATCTGCCGCAGCAGACCGCAGCGCAGAAGGACTTCCCGGCGGGCGCCTATGAGGTCGTCCTTTCGGGGAGGCTTGGCGGGCGCGGCATCCTGCCGTTCTATTCGAAGGCGGACAAGGCGGCGGCAACCGAGATCATGAAGCGCTTCGACATCCACCATCTCGCCAACCGTTGCTACAGGGAGCTTTCTGGCGGCCAGCAGCAGAGGGTGCTGCTGGCCCGCGCCCTGTGCCAGTCCATAGGCGGCGCGGCGGGCGCCACGGGTCCCGGCGGCGTTGGCCATGCTACGGCTGACGCTGCCGTCGCCACGGGGGCCGGCGCAAACGCCCACTCGGCCGACGGCACAGGCGCCCACTCGGCCGACGGCACAGGCGCCCATTCAGCCGGCGGCACAGGCGCCCATTCAGCCGGCGCCTCGGGCCCCGGCGGCGCGGCGGGCGCCACGGGGACCGGCGCAGGCGCGGCCCGCCGCAGGGGCGGGCTGAAGCTGCTACTGCTTGACGAGCCGGGTTCCGGCCTTGACCCCATAGTCACCTACGATCTTTACCAGCAGCTCGCTGCTGTAAACCGCGAGTCCGGGCTGGCCATAGTCATGGTCTCGCACGACATACATGGCGCGGTAAAGAACGCCAGCAAGATACTCCACCTTGAGAACAGGCAGATTTTCTTCGGCGCGACGCAGGACTACCTCAAGACTGCGGCCGCCGCCAGGCTGCTGAAGGAGAATGATCATGATCAACCTGCTATTTGAGATGTTTTCCTACAATTTCCTTGTCCGCGCCGTGGTCGTCGGCCTGCTGGTATCGCTCTGCGCGGCATTGCTGGGCGTCAGCCTGGTGCTCAAACGCTATTCGATGATAGGCGACGGGCTGTCGCACGTCGGCTTCGGCGCCCTGGCCGTCGCCACCGCCATGAACGCGGCGCCGCTTGCGGTGTCCATCCCTGTAGTCGTGCTCGCCGCCTTCCTGCTGCTGCGCATAAGCGAGAACAGCAAGATCAAGGGCGACGCGGCCATTGCCCTGATCTCGACTTCTTCCGTCGCAATAGGCGTCATTGTCATATCGCTTACAACCGGCATGAACACCGATGTCTGCAACTATCTGTTCGGCAGCATACTCGCGATGAACAAGGCGGACGTCACGCTGAGCATAGCGCTTTCCGCCGTTGTGCTCATAATGTTCCTGCTGTTCTACAATAAAATATTCGCTGTCACGTTCGACGAGACATACGCGCGGGCGACCGGGGTCAGGAGCGGGCTGTACAACATGCTCATCGCCTTCCTCACCGCCATTACCATAGTGCTTGGAATGCGCATGATGGGGGCGATGCTGATTTCGAGCCTCATCATCTTCCCGGCGCTGTCATCCATGCGCGTCTGCAAGCGCTTCAAGTCCGTGACGCTCTGTTCCGCCTTCATCTCCGTGATATGTTTTTTCATCGGAGTCGTGATATCCTACCTCTACGCCACGCCGACAGGCGCGAGCATAGTGATAATGAACGTATTCGCCTTCCTGCTCTTCTGGCTGGCGGGTGCGGCAAGGGCAAAAGTATTCCCAGAAAGGAGTGCATCATGAAGAAATATGCGGCATTGTTCATCACCATCCTGCTTCTGCTCGGCCTGCCGGCCTGTTCCGGCGGCGGGGCGTCCGCCGATCCCGATCGGGGCGGGGCGGCAGCCGGCGATACGGGCGGCAATCCAGGGGATGGCAGCGCGGGCGGAAGCCCATCCCAAAGCGGCGCCGGCGGCGGCACGGACGGGGCCACAGACCCCGCGCAAGGCGAAACGGCGGACGGCGCAGACGGCGATGCGGTCGCGGGCGGCGGCACGAACGGCGACACACTTGACGGCTCGCTGTACGGCGCGTTGTCCCCGCTGTCCGGGCAGTCCAACAACAATGGGACCCAGTCCGTCGATATATCCGGCGCGGCGAATTCCCCGGACACGCCGGCCCACCAGTCGGCATCCGAGGTCGCGGCGAGCATGGGAAGCGTGAAAGACGGCGATATCATTGATATTGGCGAGAAAATGTTCGCGACGCAGATAAACGAGATCTATCTCAACGCCGAGGACTATCTGGGCAAGACCCTGCGCTACCAAGGGATGTTCCAGAACCAGCTATGGCCCGAAACAGGCGTGGTATACTGCTATGTGGTCAGGAACGGCCCCGGCTGCTGCGGCACGGATTCCAACCCTGGCTTTGAGGTCCTGTGGGACAGCGACTACCCCAAGGCGGACGACTGGGTCGAGGCCACGGGGGTGCTGGAGGCCTATGAGGAAGACGGCTTCGACTATCTCAGGGTGAGGCTGAGCTCCCTTGAGGTCATGGACGCGCGCGGCGCCGAGACGGTGTATCAATAACGTTTCGGGCCGCTTCTGGCTGAGACGATTACGAAGCCCAAGCCGGGCGCACGACAGCAAAACGCGCCCCAAGGAGGAGCGCGTTTTTTATTGGGTAGTTCTCTCTACTGTTTCTTTGCTGGGTCTTATTTTGTGGCGCCTGCCGCATCTCCGGCCGTGTCGGCGGCTGCATCGCCGCCCTCGGCCGCTTCGCCTTCAGCCGCCGCGCCTTCGCTGGCAGCCTCTCCCTCAGCTTCCGCCGCAGCGGCTGGCTGCTGGGCCGCAACGAAGTCCTGGATCCCGCAGACTATCTTTGCGGTCTCTTCGCGCGTCGCGAATGCAAGCGGGTCGAAAGCGCCGCTGTCGCGCCCGCTCACTATCCCCAGCTGCTTGAGCATGCTGACCGCGTCTCTGGCGTAGTCCGCTATGCTGGCCGAATCCGGGAACACCTCGCCGGACGCTGCGGGCATCGTGACGCCGCGCGTCGCAAGCGCCCTGTATACGATCGTGCAGATATCCTGCCTCGTGATCTTGTTGTTGGGCGCGAAGCTCGCCTCTGAAATGCCGTTGATGATATTGTTGGACGACGCTATGTCCACGAACTCCTTATACCAGTCGCCGGCGCTTACGTCGGCAAATGCCGACACATCCCCAGCGGCTGTGAGTTTCAGGGCCAGTGTGACCATCTTGGTGAACTCGGCACGCGTCACATCGCCGCTCGGATCGATCGTGCCGTCCGTGCGCCCGCCCAAGACGCCCTCCGAGACAAGCCTCTCTATGAATGGCCTCGCCCAGCTCGACACGCTTGCCTGATCGGAATACTGCGCCAGGGGGCCGCTTGCCGTCTGTCCGGGCGCATCCTCGGATACCGCGCTGTCGGCAGCCGCGTCTTCCTGCGGCGCCTGCGGCGTCGTCGCCGTAGTGCCCGTACTGCCTCCGCCTGTGCCGCCCCATCCTGCGCCCGTCGATGCCCATCTCGGCGTCAGCGTCAGCTCAGCCGTCACGGGCGTCCTGAAGTCGTAGGCCTCGGTGCCGTTGTTCCAGCCTGTCAGCCTGCTCCCGTTGCGCGTCGGCACCGGATCTACCACATCGGTGACAGGGCTGCCATTTTTGACGATCTTGATGAAATCGGCCGTTCCGTCGCCGTCGTAGTCGAAGTTCACCTTTATCCTGTCCGCTATGGCCGCCGCCCCGTCAGTATTTGCCGGTGTGGTCTGTATCGGAACATTATCGTCATAGGCTACCGGTATCGGCAATGCTTGGCCGTCGTAGCTCAGGCCATCGTTGTAGCCCCGGCCGTCGTTGTAGCTCAGGCCGAAGCCGAAGTCCCATATTTTCCCTTCGCTGTCTATATATGACGTCATGTCGCGCGGTACGTCTTCATACTGCGCTTCGACGGTCTGCATGTCCTTGGGCATCTGCATCGGGAGCAGGCCCTGAGGCCTTACTGGGACTGGATCGCTGCCTGGGGCCCCATTCTTTGTCTCGCCCACGATCATGTCGAGCACGGCCGACTTCTGCGATTCGAAATCCACTAGGATGGCGTCGACGTAAGGCTCTATGTCTTCCAGCACCATCGGGTTGGTGAGCGTCAGCGCGAAAACGATCTTCTTTCCGCTTGCCTTGGCCAGTTCCATATCTTCCAGGAAGGCCGGAAGCGGCGAAGGCGAGGTCCCTATGAAGCCGGGGATCGGATCGAAGGGGTTCGCCGTCTTGCCTCTGTATGAGTTGTTTGTCCTGCCTGTGACGTCGCCGCTGCTATTCCTTATAGGCGCGCCCGCCACGCTTACCGCGCGTGCGCCAGT
>JAIRSA010000151.1 GCA_031255695.1 Eubacteriales Family XIII. Incertae Sedis bacterium
ATAAACCATGGCAGCAATCTGGGGACGGACACGCTGTATTCCGGCACGGTAGGCGGCGCCATGGAGGGCGCCCTGAACATGAAGCCTTCTGTGGCCGTGTCGGTGGACGCGCGCTGCCCGGCGCATTTTGAGGCGGCATGCAGGCTCGCTGTCAGCGCGGCCCTCCTTCCGCCGGAAGCGCATGGCCCCAGGACGGTGCTGAACATAAACACCCCGGACGCGCCGTTGGAGCAGGTGAAAGGCGTCAAGCCCACGAAGCTTGGGATAATGGAATACACTGAGGAGTTCAGGGAGGAATACGGCTCCGAGGAGGACAGGGGCTATTGGTATGCGGCGCGGCAGGTCTTTGAGAAGGAAGGCGCCCCCCGCATCGATGTGTTCGAGCACAAGAGCGGCTACGCGACCATAACGCCGCTGCGGGCGGATCTGACCGATGACGGGCTGGCTGCCGAGATGGGCAGGGCCGGCGGCTGGGATTCGATGCTGCAAGACGCGAGGTGATGGCGCCCGGCCAGGCTGGCTGTCGAGATGGGCAGGGCCGGCGGCTGGGATTCGATGCTGCAAGGCGCACAGTGACGGCGCCCGGCCAAGCGGCCGAAGGAGAATGTGAGATGGGCAAGACGAAGAGGATCAGGAGAGGCGAATCCGTGCTTGTGGTGATAGATCTGCAGGAGCGCCTGATGCCCGCCATGTGCGGCGGGCAGGCCGTGGAGGCGGCAGCGGGCAGGCTTATCCGGGGTTTTGGCATACTGGGCGCCCCGGTGGTAGTGACGCAGCAGTATACAAAGGGCCTAGGGCCCACAGTGGCGCCGATCATGGAAGCCCTGAAAGCCGCGGCGCTCCCGGCCGCAGGCCCGGCGCCGGCGATCGAGAAGATCAGTTTCAGCGCGGCGGGCGCCCCTGAATTCATCAAGGGGCTGGAGGCCACAGGCAGGCGCAGCGTCGCCATATGCGGCATAGAGGCCCATGTCTGCGTGATGCAGACGGCGCTCGACCTTATTGACGCGGGCTATAGCGTATACGTCGCCGCCGACGCCATCTCGTCCAGGAAGGAAAGCGACATGGCCGCAGCGCTGAGGCGCATGGAAGCGGCAGGCGCTATTGCCACTACAAGCGAAGCGATATTGTTTGAAATGTTGGAAGGGGCAGGGGAATCCGGGTTTAAAGAGATTTCGGCCTTGGTAAAATAATGCGGATTTTTGAAAACAGGATAAGCATAGAAGCCAGGAAACAGCTTGAGGAATACCTCGGAAGCTTTGAATACAAGGCATCCGGGATGTCGTTCACCTCGCTTTTCATGTGGCGCGACATCAATAAATTCAGCTGGGAGGTCATCGGCGACTATCTGTGCATAGCCGCGATAAGCAATCTTGAGCCGGGGATGGACGTGCCGTTCATGTTCCCGCCGCTCACGCGCACCGGCGACTACAGGCTGGACAGGCTGGCGGAGACTATCTACGCGGCCAGGAAGATATTCGAGGGGAAGGGGCAGGAATTCAGCATGATGCTGGTCCCGTTCCACATGACGGACTTCCTGCGGGCCGCATTGCCGGGAAAGCTGAAATACGAGGCGGATCGCCCGAATTTCGACTATGTCTACAATACCCAGGATCTTATAGAGCTTAAGGGGCGGGATTACCATCCGAAGAAAAATCACCTGAATTATTTCCTGAACCATTATGAATACGAGTACACGGAAATGGATTCCAGCATGGCGGAAGAGGCCATGGTGTTCATCAGGGAGTTCAACGAGCGCAAGAACCTGACGGATCCCCATGAGCGCGAGCTTCTCCTTATGGAAGAGGAGGCCATGCGGGACGTGTTCCTTAATATTGAGACGGTGGGCTATCTGACGGGTGCCATAAGGATAGCCGGCAAGATAGAGGCGCTTAGCATTGGCGGGCGCCTGGGCAAGAAGACCGTGACCGTGCATGTCGAAAAGGCGAACACGGAATTCCGGGGGCTGTACCAGGCGATCAACAATGAGTTCTGCAAGCATGTAGCGAAGGACGTAAAGCGCATAAACCGTGAAGAGGATATGGGTATACCCGGCCTCAGGAAAGCAAAGCTGTCATATAAGCCCTCAATGCTGGTTGAGAAATATACTGTGAATTTCCTCGACCCGCATTGCTCGCGGGGGTTCAGATAGGATGCGGCAATGCCGCAGAAAATCCGGACGGATATATGAGCCAATCAACCGTTATAGCAGCCATGCGGAGCCGGGCCGCAGCTATTGCCTGGGCGCAGCCGCGCCCGTCCCCACCGCCAAGGCCGTTGGCGGGGGCCGATAGCAGCCGGCATGGCGTGGCCACAAACAATGGATTAGTGTGCGTACAAAAGGAGGTTCTTATGAGAGAAGTCGTAATCGCAAGCGCTGTCAGGACGCCGATAGGCAGTTTTGGAGGATCACTGAAGGATATTCCCGCCGCCAAGCTCGGCGGCATCGTCGTGAAGGAAGCCCTCAAACGGGCGGGCGTTGAGCCTGGAACCGTGGACGAGCTGATTTTCGGCAATGTGCTCCAAGGCGGCCTGGGCCAGAATGTCGCCAGGCAGGTGTCGATAGAAGCGGGCATACCTGTGGAAGTGCCGTCGCTCACATTGAACAAGGTCTGCGGCTCGGGCCTGCGGACTGTCGCTCTGGCCGCCCAGATCATCAAGGCGGGGGATGCCGACATCGTGGTCGCCGGCGGCACGGAAAACATGAGCGCGTCAGGCTACATCGTCCCTAGCGCAAGGTGGGGCGCGCGCATGGGCGACGCGAAGATGGTCGACATGATGGTGAACGACGGGCTTACCGACGTGTTCAACAAATACCATATGGGCATAACCGCAGAGAACATCTGCGAGCAGTGGGGCCTGACACGGGAGGAGCTTGACGCGTTCTCGGTCAAATCCCAGGAAAAGGCTGTCGCGGCAATAAAGGCCGGGAAGTTCAAGGATGAGATCGTCCCGGTGGAGATCCCGAAGAAGAAGGGCGATCCCGTAATATTCGATACCGACGAATATCCTAAGGAAGGGACTACGCTCGAAGGCATCGGGAAGCTCCGCCCGGCATTCAAGAAGGACGGCTGCGTCACTGCGGCGAACGCTTCCGGCATCAATGACAGTGCCGCCGCCCTGGTGGTAATGTCCAAAGAGAAGGCGGATGCGCTTGGCATCAAGCCGCTCTGCACGATCAAAGGCTACGGCTCCGCCGGCGTCGACCCGGCGATCATGGGCATAGGGCCTGTCCCCGCAACGAAGAAGGCGCTTGCGAAGGCTGGCCTGGAACTCAAGGATATCGATCTTATCGAGGCGAATGAGGCGTTTGCCGCGCAGAGCGTGGCGGTCGGGAAGGATCTCGGCTTCGACGCCGCCAAGCTGAACGTGAACGGCGGCGCCATAGCGCTGGGGCACCCGATCGGGGCTTCGGGCGCCAGGATACTCGTCACGCTCGTCCACGAGATGGCCAAATGCGGCGCGAAGTACGGCCTTGCCACCCTCTGCATAGGCGGCGGCCAGGGCACGGCGCTCATAGTCGAAAGGTAATGGCAGGATATAAGGCAATTCTCTAGAGTGGATAGGAAGCAATGGGGCCGCAGCGGGCAGCTGCGGCCCTATTTTGGTGGCGCGCCCGGCATTCCGGAAGGCCTCCAAAGCCTGTGCAAAACGCGGGGGGACAGTAACCAAAATGGCATATGAATTTAAAATAAACGTAATATCCTATTTACATATTCGCCACGAGAAGGTATAATATCATAAAGCATACAAATTCATCGCAGTATTCATTGCGTAAAGGATATTCCTAAGGAGCTGCGTGAAAATAGGGCTTGCAGATGCAAAGGCCGTTTTCACACAGTGACTAAGCTCAAAACGCGGGCTGGTTTCCGTCTGCAACAGCCGGAAACGGTGGGTTCCCCCACGCCAGCCAAATTGAGCGTGTTTAGAACGGATTATCACCATAGCACGATCTAGCCGCTTATGCCGGCTTGGGCGGGGGCAGTGGCACATTTGGCGGAAGCCACTGGATTTGCCTGGAGGCGGCAGTATATGCAGGCGGCAGTTCTTATTGGCGTACAGAAAGGAGGTGTAAGCGCCGGGCGCGGCGTGTTGGCGCCAAAATTGTCTTGGTACTGTTCGCCAACTAAATCGGGGAACAGCACAAAAGTTCGGGTTCGGGACAAGTGCATATCGCAGGCTCTTTATGACGCGAAATTTGCGGGCGTGTTTTACGCCCGACTGTGCGGGCGCACAGTCGGGCGGCTTGCTCTTTGCGCCCCGCATTAGTAGAGGCGCGGCGGCAGGTTTTGCCATGCGTTCCTGCGGAAATCCGCAGGCCGGCGGAGCATATTGGCCCTGAGCAGGACAACAGGTTGAAGCTTTTGGAAGTGAATGTGTTTGTGAATTTGTCATACCTTTTTAATTTAAGGAGGTCAGGAAAATGCTGAAAACCAGTATTAAGCGCATATTTGTGGCAGTTATGACTATTGCGCTTGTAGTCACCTACATCCCCTTGTCGCCCATCTCGACAGTGCTGCCAGCCGATGGCGTGAGCGCTGCCGACGAGATGATCCCCATCTATCAGGACAAGGACAACTACAGCTTCGCTGAGAGGGCGGCCTCATTGGTCGCGGAGATGACCGCTGCCGAGAAGGCCTATCAGGTGGTCGGCTCCTGGTCCGCCGCTATCCCCAGGCTGGGCATCGCCCAGTACCAGTGGTGGAACGAAGCGCTGCACGGCTATAGCCGCGGCGGCGGCGGGGCTGCCAACGGCGCCAACCCGCCGACCGTCCAGTACGGCACGCAGTACCCGCAGAGCAACGCCATGGCGTCCACGTGGGACCCGGAACTGTATTACGCCGAAGCGAGCCAGATCGGCGACGAGGCCCGTGAGCGTGTGCCCAACAACAACATCAACCTTACCATGTACTCCCCCACGATAAACCTTCAGCGTGACCCTCGCTGGGGGCGCAACGAGGAAAGCTACAGCGAAGATCCCTATCTGACCGCTGTAATGGGCAGCGCCTTTGTAAAGGGCATGGAAGGCAAAGACTTCGAGACCGGCGCGCTGCTTGATCCGGACGGCTACAAAAAAGTCGTCAGCACGATAAAGCACTATACCGCCAACAATACCGAGAGCAACCGCAGGGGCGGCGGCGCGAACGACGTTGATTTCCGCGCATTGCGCGAGTACTACACGGCGCCGTACCGCGACATCATCCAGGAGGCGGACGTCACGTCGGTCATGACCGCATACAGCGAGGTCAACGAGGTTCCCGCCTCGTCGAGCAGCTACCTCATGGACACGCTGCTTAGGCAGCTGTGGGGCTTCAGCGGCTATGTCACTTCCGACTGCGACTCCGTCCAGCAGATCAGCGGGCTCGCCTACCGCGATCCCCACTCCGGGAAGGTCTTCACGAACAGCACCCCGGAGATGTACGCCAATGCGTTGGCGCACGGCGAGGATCTTGAGTGCAACGCCGGCTACCGCTCTTCAGGCTCAGACTACCGCAACTACATGCCCGCCGTGCTCAGCGGGGACATCACAACGGACAAGGGCAAATTCACCGAGAATCAGCTGGATATATCGGTCCACCGCCTGATGACCACGCGTATGGAGCTGGGCGAGTTCGACGGCGAGACCGCGTACAAGGCGGAGGGCGCCGCCGGCTTCGCTGCCGGCAATGACGGCGCATACCTCAAAACCCGTGCAGGGCAGACCCAGGAACGCCTTGAGCTGGCCCAGAAGGCTGCCGAGAGCGCCGTTGTGATGCTGAAGAACAGCACCGTGGGCGGGGCCAAGATCCTCCCGGTGCAGGTGGGCAGCGCCTACACGGCGGAGAACCCCTTCAAGATCATGATCCTCGGCCAGTGGGCCAACGGGACATACCTTGGGACCTATTCGTCCACGCAGGGCGACACGACCGAGGCCGGTTCCAACTTCGTCACCATAGAGAGGGGCATCCGGGCGGCCTTCGCCGAATACGGCGACCGCGTCCAGATCACCTACGCAAAGGGATTCACGAATACCCAGACAGCGCTGGCCAGCCTTACCACGATCGACCAGAATGCGGTGAATGCCGCAGCATCGGCTGATCTGGCCATAGTAGTGGCCGGCACGGAAGGCGCCACCTCCGCTGAAGACAGGGATCGCGCCACCATAGCGCTCCCCGGCGCGCAGGCACAGCTCATAGCCGCTGTCAGCGCAGCGAACCCGAAGACCATTGCCGTGCTCGAGACCTGCGGCCCTGTGCAGGTGACGACATTTGACGGCGCGGCGGCCATACTCTGGTCCGGCTTCGGCGGCCTCAAGAAGGGCGTCGGCTTCGGGAACGTGATCACCGGCAAAGTCAACCCCTCTGGGAAGACCACGGCCCTGTGGCACAGGAGCGTCGCCGACACGGGCGCCTCCGACATCGCGAACAAACTGATATACAGCCTCTATAAGAGTGGCACAAACCCAGGCCGTACCTATATGTATTTCGACGGCGAAGTCTCGTATCCCTTCGGCTATGGGCTCAGCTACACGACATTTGAGTATTCCAACATGAAGCTTGACAAGGCCGCCTATGGCGCCGACGACACGATCAAGGTCAGCTTCGATGTCCAGAACACCGGCTCGATGGAGGGCGCGGAAGTGGCGCAGCTCTACGTCGCGCAGCCGAACGCCCCTGCAGAGCTCCAGCGGCCGATCAAGCGCCTTGTGGGCTTTGACAAGGTCACGCTCGCGCCGGGCGAAAAGACTTCCGTAAGCCTGGATGTCCAGGTCAAGGATCTGGCCTTCTACGATCCGGCCAGCGACAGGTATGTTGTGGATCAGGGCGCATACAGGATCCAGGCGGGCACATCCGCGGCGGATCTGGCCCTGTCCGCCGACACCAACATCACAGGCACGATCACGCAGAAGCCTGAGGTCGTCACCTTCAAGCCGAACCAGACCGGCGACGAGGAGAAGGCCATAGCAGAGCGCCTGCTCTTCTCCAAGAGCGTCGAGGTGTTCCCGCATATCGCGGTTGCCATGAACGACGAAAGCCTCTACGGGCGCACCATCGTGGACAACGTCCCGGTGGAAGGCTACATGGGAGTGCCCAAGATCGCCGATATCCCGCTTCCGGACGGCATGAGCGTCACTTACGCAACCAACCGCCCCGAAGTGCTCAGGGTTGAGGCTACAGAAGACGGAGGGCAGCGCTTGCTCACCGGCAGGTCAGGCGTCGCGACAGTGACGGCGACGGTCAGCTACAACGGCGAGACAGCCACGGGCAGCTTTGTCGTGTACGTAAAGGGCGCGGTCATCGTTGACGGCATATCCGTGGATGGCGAGCCGATCGAAGGCTTCGAGCCGGAGACGCGCACATATACAGTGCTGCTGCCGTATGGCGTCAGCGCCGTGCCGACTGTCACCATAAATGAAAATCCCGATCCGTCCCTCGTAGTGACAGAATTTACCCAGGCTGAGAAGGTTCCAGGCGTCGCCAAGATATCGGTGACGGATATAGACACGAACTCAACAGCCACTTACTACATATCCTTGACCATGGCGCCGATCACGGATGCGTTCGCTGACGACTTCGCGGCAGGCGCGGGCGTATCAAGCGTGTGGAGGGTGAACAACCCGAACGCGAACGCCACGCTGGCTGAAGGCGGCCTTGAGATCAAGACGGAGAGGGGCAGCATAACCGGGTTCGGCGCAGCGTATGACCCCGCCAACGTGTATCTCCAGCCAGCGGGCGGCGACTGGGTAGCAAGGACGCATTTCACCTTTGATACCACGCCGAACGCGAGCAACCAGCAGGCAGGCTTCGTCATCTATGAAGACCAGTCCAATTTCACGCGCTATGTATATGAGCGCCCGACTACGGGGCAGAACAACGCGTTCAGGGCCTACACCGTAACGGGGGGCACCTCGGCGCAGCGTTTTACCGCGAATTCGAACAACCAGACAAATATCTACCTCCAGATAATGAAGACGGGCAACCGGTACAGCTTCGCCTATTCGACCAATGGGACGACATGGGTGTCACAGGGCTCGGCGGAACTTGAGTACCTGCTGCCTGAAATCGGCGTATGGGCCACAAACGGCAATGCGGGCGGCGCGAGCAAGACCGTGACCTTCGAATACTTCAACATCTACGACATCGCCGAAAGCGCGCCGACTATTGACGGCATATACATTGACGGCGTGCCTCTTGAATCGTTCTCGCCGACGACCTACAGATATTCGCTCAATGCGGCGGATTACGATACGGTGCCCACTATCACCGCTATGATAGGGAACCCCAGTTTTGAGGGGGACACGCAGCAGATCGACTCGCTGCCGGGCACGGCCGTGATCACTGTGGACAGCAGGATCGCCAGCACGAAGTACTATGTCTCCTTTGAAGAGGATTTCTCGCCTACTACCTTCCTGTTTGGCGAGAAGGATGACAAGTGGACAATCCTGAACGAGGCCCCGGACGCCTGGTCGATAGAGAAGGGGCGCGGCCTCAAGCTGCCCACCCAGCGCTACGACATAAACGGCGCTACGTCCGCTGACTGGAAGAACCTGTTCGTGCGGCCGGGCGGCGGCGAGTGGGAGATCGTAGGCAAGTTCTTCTTCCCGGTCAGGCCCAGCGCCACGTATCAGCAGATAGGCCTGCTGGCCTTCCAGGATGAGAACAACTATGTGAAGATCGACTGCGAGCGCGGCGGCAACAACATAGTGGTGCAGGCCGGCGCCGAAATAAACGGCACGTTCAGCGGCTCGAGCGCGAACAACATAACGCCTCAGAATGGCCAGCCGCTGGTGATCTACTTCAAGCTCACCAGATCCGGCGACAGCTATAGGGGCGCATATTCCTTGGATGGGATGAATTATACAAATGTGGGCAACCCGATCGTCGCGCCGCTAGCGGGCCCGCAGATCGGCATCATGGCCACAAGGAACAGCACGAATGCCGAGATAGACGCCTACTGCGAGTACATCGACTGGACATGGTTCGGCGGCGTGCTGCAGAAGGACGAAGTGCAGATACTTGACGATGCGTTCAACAATGTGGTGACATATGTGGTGGACGAAATCCCCAGCGCGCTCTTGGATGATCTGGTGCTGCCGACCGTTCCGTATGGCCACACTGTCTCGATCGAGTCGAGCAATCAGGACGCGATAAGCAACACGGGCACCGTGACCAGGGCGGCTGAGGACCAGCAGGTCACTCTTGACGTTACCATCAGTGACGGCACCCGGATAGCGCAGCAGCAGCTGGATGTTACTGTGACGCGCTACGCGAGCCAGCTCAAGGCCAACCCGGTGACGCGCCTGACCATGAAGGTCGGGAAGGTAGAGCAGCCTGTCCTGGCGCCGAGCAACGATGTCGGCAGTTCGGGCTACATATTTACGTCTAGCAACCCGTCGATAGTCAGGGTCGACCAGAACGGCGTCGTGACTGCGGTGCGGCCGGGCACGGCGACGATATCGGTGCGCCTCACCGATGGAAGCGGGCTAGTGAATTCAGTCGTTGTAAGCGTGACCCGCTAAGGGCCGCGCAGGCGCATCAGCGCATAGGCTGCGCATAAGCGCCACAGCTACATAGGTGATCCATAGGCAGGGCCGCCCGGCGAGGGCGGCCCTGCTGCGCGTGCAGGCCTGCAGCCCACGGGCCGGGGGGACCGCTTGATCTTCACCGCCCCTGCACCGGTGATATGGCCTGCAGCCCACAGGCCGGGGGAGGCAAGGGCAAAATCCGCACGGCGCTTGCGGCGCCCTGCGCGAACTGATATAATGAAATAACATATGGTATAGGTATACGGCGGCGCGGGGCGCAGAAGGGCGTCCCTGCAGCTGCAAAAGAAAGGTATGGTTGCGACATGATTGAACAGCGAGGGCTCCTCAAACTGATTCTGCTTTCCATTGTAACGTTAGGGATTTACTGGCTCTACTGGATCCATAGATTGGCGAGGGACACCAACACGCTATGCTACGGCGACGGGAGGCAGACCAGCGGGCTGCTGATATACATCCTCCTTGGCATCGTCACCTTCGGCATCTACAATCTGGTCTGGTGGTACATGGTGGCCGAGCGCCTGCGCGGCAACGCGCCTAGATATGGCCTTGTTTTCAACGAAGGCGGGCTGGCCTTCCTGCTTTGGTATATATTGGGGAGCCTCATCGTCGTCGGGCCTTTTGTCGCCATATATCTTCTGATAAGGAACATCAACGCCCTGGCGGATAGGTTCAACGCGGGCGTCGCGGCCATGGGGCAGAGGTTCTAAGGCAGTATTGGCTGCATATTTTTGCCTGTGGCCCCTGTTTTATCACATTATTATCACAAACCGCCATTATTATTTTAATATAAACCCGCAATGGGGTATAGGATACGCCATGCAGGCGTCTGGCATTGCCGCCTGCGCCAGGCATTATCGTGGGCGCCCGGCACCATCGCCGGCGCGCCTTGGGGCAGCCTTTATGGAGGTGAAATGGTATGAGCGACAACGAACGGTTCTTCATAGCTTACGATGAATTTGGGAGGGAGCTGCACCGCAGCGGATACCCGGCAATCGTACGGGCGCCGGCCTATGAGCCGCCCCGCAAGGCGCACAGTTGGCGGAAGGGCAGAAGGGGCGCCATAATGGTGGCGGCCATGTGCCTTGTGGCCTCCGCCGCGTCGGGCTTCGCAGGCGGGTATGTGGCCGAGTATGTGAGGCAGGATGCGGCGCCCCAGGCCCAGTACGGGGCTTACGCCGAACCAGGCGGCTTCGGCGCCATATTGCCCGGCGACGCTGGCTTCGGCACTGGATTTGGCGATCCGGCCGAGTTCGCCGCCGAGGCCGCCGAGGCGCGGACGCTCGTGCAGATCATAGCCGATGCCAAGAGGACAGTAGTCGAAATAACGACCGGCTCCGTCGCGAACCGCAGGACGGGCCAGCAGGTGCAGACAGGCGCGGGCAGCGGGGTCATCATATCCGCCGACGGCTATATTGTCACGAACGCCCATGTGATAAGCGGCGCGGGCACCATCGAGGCGCGGCTCGCGGACGGGACCGCCGTGCCTGCGCGGATCATAGGCGCGGACGCCAAGACCGATCTGGCCGTGCTGAAGATAGACAGGGCGGGCCTCGCGTACGCCGTGCTTGGCGATTCATCGAAACTGCTTGTCGGGGATTCGGCCATGGCGATAGGCAATCCACTGGGGGAACTGGGCGGCACGGTCACGGGCGGCATAATCTCCGCGCTGGACCGGGAGATCGTCATCGATGGCGAGCCCATGTCGCTGCTGCAGACCGACGCGGCGATCAACCCCGGCAATTCCGGCGGCGGCCTCTTCAATGTCAGGGGTGAGCTTATAGGCATAGTCAACGCGAAATCGACCGGGCTTGAGATCGAGGGCCTCGGCTTCGCCATACCCGTCAATACCGCCAAGACCGTGGCGTCCGACATCATCGCCTACGGCTATGTGAAGGGGCGGGCCGACACGGGCTTCTCCGTAGTGGAGGTCGCGGATATCCAGTCCATATTCATGTTCAGGGCAGGGAGATCGGGGCTGTATATCTCTGCGTCGTCGAACGCCTCGTTCAGGGCCGGCGACCAGATAGCTGCCATAGACGGCACGGAGATCAGCAGCATGTACGAGTACAACAAGATCGTAAACGCCCACAAGATTGGCGACACGATCCAGGTTTCCATAATAAGGGGCGGGCAGCGAATGACAGTGCCCGTCACACTGACAGAGGCAAGGGGCTAGCCCCCCTGCCAGCTGTGCGGCGCCTGGGCGTGTGCGCGGGCGCCGCATGGGCTGGTAGGCCATCCGGCATGCAGCGCAGATCCCGCAGGCCCGCCAGTGCGGGGCGGGTCAAAGCCTGCTCGCCGGCGCGGGGCGGCCAAAGCTTGCTCGCCAGCGTGGGGCGGCCTGGAAGCTGTGCTGCTGACGCTTGGGAAACACACTCGCTTCCCCGCCAGTGCGGGGCGGGCCAAAGCAGTATTACAGCATCGTTATGATCAGATTGGCCAGGCTCTCGTGCTTCACATTGGCGCGCACATGATCTAAGACCACCTTGACGCCGGCTTTTTTGTATACATCCAGGGCCATGCGCACTTCCTTCCATTCTGTGCTGAATATGTCCACAAAGCCGTCGCACACCCCCTCGATCGAGAAAAACTTCAGGTTGTTGTTGCCACGACGGTCCATGCCTGAGTAGTGATCCTTGCCGCCGCCGCTGGCGACGAAGCGCCTCATGCGTTCGAGCGCTTTGCCGTGCATGAGCAGGTGGCCCTTTATCGCGTCCTCGTCCAGCTCGTCAAAGCCGGCCAGGGCGATCGTCGAGTCTTTCATGAGCCTATTTATGTTTTTGGACTGGAATTTCATAATGTTGCGGTAGGTCTCAAGCGCATCGTCGAATATGTCAAACAGCTGGGCCTGCTGGTCGTAGTCCATCCGCCTGAAGGCGAATTTGATGGTGTCGTTCACGAATTCGATCGGGAAGCCCATGAATAAGAGCCGCTCCTGTTCCGCAAATTCGCGCAGCATGCTTCTATTGAGGTAGAACCAGTTGTTCTTGTAGTCCTCCATCGATTGCGTCGCGACCACTCCGGAAATCCGATCCCTTTCATCCTGTACAACCAACTCAAGGCTGTAAACGTCAGTATACACAATACCTCCTTCTTTCCGCGCCGGCGGCCTTACGCCGTGCCGGCCCTTGCGCCATTGCCCGCCGCCGCAGACACCAGTGCTGGCTACCTTCCTGCGGGCGCCGCTCGCGCCATTGCCCGCCGCCAACGCCCGCCCTGCTGCGGACACCGCCCGCGCCATCGCTAGCGTGCTCCCGTCCACGCCGTGCCGGCCCTCACGCCATTGCCCGCCGCCGCAGGCGCCATTGCTGGCTGCCTTCCTGCGGGCGCCGCTCGCGCCGTGCCGGCCCTTGCGCCATTGCCTGCTGCCGCAGGCGCCATTGCTGGCTACCTTCCTGCGGGCGCCGCCTGCGCTGCGCCGGCCCTCACGCCATTGCCCGCCGCCGCAGATGCTGCCCACGCATCGCTAGCTGCCATGCCGCGGACACCGCCCGCGCCATCGCTAGCGTGCTCCCATTCACGCCGACATTACCAATATCATAGTATAAACATAACATTTCGGTATTAATTCATATTATACATTTTGTGCCGCTTACGTCAAGCGGCCAATTTTGAGTTTTTTTATTACACAAAACAGGTTCAATACCCCGCAGTTTACTGCGCTTCCTTTTTCCCGCGACGGGTATTGAACCCACTCCTAATCCTTCCTCTCGTAACAAACCGCCCACATCCCCAATACCCCGTAGTCTTGCTGCGGGGAGGTTTATTGACGCTGCGGTCTTTCCAGAATAATATCATATATGGAAAGATTTGACAAGACATTTTATGCGGGGCGGCGACGCGGCGCGCGCCCCCGGCGGGGTTTGGGCAAATTCGCGAAAAAAACGTTGCAGCGTATTGGCTCTGGATTACGAAAATGTTTGCAATTTGCTCCCGTTTATTTTATAATAGTAAAGCGTGATACGGCGCTCCGTTGTTTGCGGGGCGTATCACTCTCTGCCCCGGAAGGGGCCATCAAGTCCAGAGGGAGGTGAAAAAGAATGAATCATTACGAGATTATGTTCATCATTGCGGCTGCTTTGGAGGACGACAAGAAAGAGGCCATGATCGAAACGGTCAAGGGCATCATTTCGAACGGCGGAGAAGTCCTCAAGACAGACGTATGGGGCATGCGCAAGCTGGCGTACCCCATTGAGAAGAAGAACGAAGGGTACTACGTGGTCATCGAGTTCGACGCTCCGGCAGATCTGCCTAAGGAGCTCGACAGGAGGCTCAGGATATCCGACAACATAATCCGCCACATGATCGTCAATAAAGACGAAAAGTAGAAGACGAAAGGTAGAGTGAAGCCATGAATCAGGTCATACTAATCGGCCGGCTCACTAGGGATCCGGAAGTCCGGTATACGGGCGATCAGATGGCGATAGCCACCTTCACACTTGCAATTGACCGGCCTGTGCGGCAGGACAGGGAGAAGCAGGCGGACTTCCTGCGCGTAACCGTGTTCGGCAGGCAGGCGGAGGTCTGCGAGAAATATCTCAGCAAGGGCAGGATGGCGGCTGTTCAGGGCAGGCTGCAGACAGGCAGCTACAAGAATAGGGAGGGCGTCACGGTATACACCACAGACGTCGTCGCGGACAGGGTCGAGTTCATAGACTGGGGCGACAAGCAGGGGCGGCAGCAAGGCGGCTCCGGCGGAGGCTTCGGCCGCGGCCCCGAAGGCGGCTTCGACCATGCGCCAGGGCGCGCGCAAGGCGGCCCCGGCTATATGCCGGGAGGCGGGGCCGGAGGCGGCTTCGAGCAGAATGACGCGCCGCCGGGCATCCCCGAAGGCTTCACGGCCCTTGACGACGGGGACGACGATATCCCGTTCTGATAATTATTGTTGATGATACCGAAGGAGAGAAGGCCATGATGGTAGAAAAAAGGCGCGGCGGCATGAGAAGGAAAAAAGTATGCCAGTTCTGCGCGGATAAAACGGAGAACATCGACTACAAGGATGTCGAAAAACTCAAGAAATACATCACTGATCGCGGCAAGATCCTGCCGAAGCGCGTTACAGGGACATGCGCGATCCATCAGAGGGATGTGACAAAGGCGATAAAGAGGGCGCGTATCGTCGCGTTGTTACCTTATACAGCGGATTGACGGGAAGACGGTCTACAACGGTATACAAAGCGGCTTTTGCCGCTTTTGTTGTTTATACTGTCACCCGGCCAGGGGCGTACGGCGCGGCCTCTGCCGCCGCCGGGCAGGCGCCCTGGCGGATATGCGGCCTAGGGCCGTTGAAGCGGGCCCGGCCTGGGCCATAAAGAAGGGCTGGAAACGATATGGGAGACAAAATACTTAAATCCGTTACAGGCCTGTATATCAAAGGGATCATCATAATCGGCATCGTGCTTTCAGGCGTGGTGTTCTATTTCCACCACGTCGCGGGCCTCGCCGCATTCGGCTTCAGCGCGGCGGCGCTCGGCGTGATCCTGATACTGCGCACACGCCAGAGGACATGGGTCACGCGCTACCTTGAGGAAGCGGTCGGTGAGATAGACGACACGATGAGGCATGCCGTCAGGAACCATCCCCTGCCGCTGTGCATAGTGAGCGGCGAGGGGCGCATAGTCCTGGCGAACAGCCTTTTCAAGGAGCTCTACCCCAGCACCGTCATCACGAAGTCGGAGTTCAACAGCACGGTCGGCGTGGATCTGAAGCGGTTCTCGCCCGAAGAGTACGACAGCATCCGGTACATCGAGGCGGCGGGCAGGTTTTTCAAGGTCATACCCGTCTACATGAAGCATGACGACGGCGACGCGGCCATGCTGTACTGGGTCGACGTGACCGACTTCGAGGAGCTGAAGGTCCGGTACCGCGACGAGAAGAAGTGCTTCGCGCACATACAGGTGGACAATTACGACGAGCTGCTCTCAAACTCGCCCGACGACAAGCGCTCGCTGATCGCGGCGGGCATAGAAAAGGCCATCCGCCAATGGGCGGCGGGCATGGACGCCTCCATAGTGAGGTACTACACGAGCAAATATTTCGTCGTATTCGAGAGCCGGCATTACGAGAGGCTGGTGAAGGAGAAATTCAGCATACTCGACGAGGCCCGGCTCATAGAGACCGACGCGGACTTCCCCGTCTCGCTGAGCATCGGCGTGGGCGTGGGCGGCAACACGCCGGCCAGGACGGACGAGTACTCCACGTTCGCGCTGGATCTCGCACTGGGCAGGGGCGGCGACCAGGCCGTCGTCAAGCGCGGCGATATCGTGGATTATTATGGGGGGACGCTCGATGTCATAGAGAAGCGCAACAAGGGCAAGTCGCGCGTCATGGCGCATGCGCTCCGCAGGCTTATAGACCAGTCGTCCAAGGTCATAATAATGGGGCACAAGTACCCTGACATTGACTCGTTCGCGTCCGCCGTGGGCGTCGCCAGGATGGTGATGAACAGGGGCAAGGGCGCATATATAGTCATAAACGAGGTGAACGAGTCGCTGTCCGGCTTCTTCAACGCGGCCGCCGCAAGCAAGGAATATGTCTTCATAAGCAGCGACGAGGCGCTTGAGGAGGTGGACCGCAATGCCCTGCTGGTCGTCGTGGACACCAACCGGCCAAGCCTTACAGAGGCGCCGGCCCTGTTCGGGAAGACGGAGAAATCCGTGGTCTTCGATCATCACAGGAAGACGGAGGAATACATAGAGAATGCGACGCTTACGTATATGGAGCCGTCGGCATCGTCCACGTCGGAGCTGGTGACTGAGATCATGCAGTATATGGCGGACAAGAAGAGCATACTGCGGCTGGAGGCGGAGATGCTGCTGGGCGGCGTGATCGTCGACACCAACAGCTTTTCCGTCAAGACGGGGACGCGCACCTTTGAGGCGGCCTCGTGGCTCAGGCGCAACGGCGCGGAGACATCGATAGTGCGCCAGTTCCTGCAGGACAATATCGAGGATTTCAGGAAGCGGGCAGGGATCATCATGAACGCGCAGTTCATGGATGGCGGCATAGCCATATCGATGAACAGGGACAAGGGCGCGAACGCGCCGATCATAAACGCCCAGGCCGCCGACGAGCTGCTCGACATAAAGGGCACCAAGGCCAGCTTCGTGATCGGCGAGGGCAAGGCGGAAGTGATAATAAGCGCCAGGTCGCTGGGCGAGATTAACGTCCAGGCCGTTATGGAGAAGCTGGGCGGCGGCGGCCATCTGACTATGGCGGCCGCGCAGATCCGCGACACGACGATAGACGACACGCTGGGCAGGCTGAAAGCGGCGATAAATGAGGTGGCGCAGCCGTCGCGCCAGCCGCAGTAGCGCGGCGGCGCATAGCGGCCGCTGCAGCAGGCGCAGGGAGAGGCGCGGCGCTCTGGCGTACGGGCGTGCCTGACGCAGGCTGTGGCGCACGGGTGCATGGGCGCGCCCATCGCCGGCACAGCATGGCGGAATCCGGGTTTGTGGCGTACTGCGGGCGCGCCTGATGCGGCGCCGGCATTGGATATTGTATATTATGTAGCATGTGGCAGATGTTGCCATGCCGGCGGCACGGGCGGACGCCGCCCCAGGCCGGCGGGGCAATGAGAAGGAGTCGATTATGGTAGTGATACTGACGATGGATGTGAAAGGGCTGGGAAGGGCAGGCGATGTCGTGAAGGTGAACGATGGGTATGCCAGGAACTTCCTGTTCCCCAAGGCGATGGCGACGCCGGCGACCGAGGGGAATATAAAGAATGTCGAGAAGCAGAAAAAGGCTATTGAGGAGAAGCGGGCGAAGGAGCTGGCCGCGGCCAAGGCGCTTGCGGGCAAGATAGACGCCCTGAGCGTGAAAATAGTGACGAAGTCGGGGGACAGCGGCCGCCTCTTCGGGTCGATAACATCCAAGGACATAGCCGACGCCCTGAAGGCGCAGCATAGGATAGACATAGACAAGCGGAAGATCGTCCTGGACAGCCCCATAAAGAACGTGGGCGAGGCCAGCGTGGAGATCAAGCTGTATCACGAAGTGTCCGCGATGCTGAAGGTGGAAGTGGAGGCATAGCACGCCGGACGGCGCAGTGGCGCGGCCGCCGCTGGACGGCCACGCGGCATGACAGGCGCTGGGCGGCCCTGCGCAGTTTGGCAGCCGCCGCCGGGCGGGCGCCAGCTTGGGCGGCGGGCAGGAGGCATTGATGGAAACGGTTGTGAACGAACGCATCCCGCCGCACAACGATGAGGCGGAAAAATCGGTTTTGGGCGCATTGATGCTGGACAAGGACGCCCTCCTTGATGTTATGGAAATACTCAGGGAGGAGGATTTCTACAGCGAGGCGCACAGGAGAATATTCTTGGCCGCGAAGTCGCTGTACCGCCAGAACAAGCCGGTGGACATCATCACGGTTTCGGACGAGCTGAGGCGGCAGAAGGATCTGGAGATTGTGGGCGGGCGGGCCTACGTCTCGTCGCTGCCGTCCATGGCGCCGACGATCGCGAATGCCGATCAATACGCAAAGATCATCTCGGAAAAGGCGATACTGCGCAACCTGATCAAGGCGTCTTCGGAGATCATGGACAACAGTTTCCAGGACAGCCGCGCAGCGCGGGAGATCCTGGACACGGCCGAGCAGAAGATACTTGAGATCGCCCAATACGGGCAGCACAAGGAGTTTTCCCATATAAAGGACGTGCTGTGGGAAAATGTAAACCGCATCGACGAGATCTCCAAGATCAAGGGCCTGACGGGCCTGACGACGGGCTATACCGATCTGGACAAAAGGACGTCGGGGCTGCAGAAGTCGGATCTGATCATAGTGGCCGCCCGCCCCGGCATGGGCAAGACGGCGTTCGCGCTCAATATCGCGTACCGCGCGGCGACCCGCGTGGACGCCAAGGTCCTCGTGTTCAGCCTTGAGATGTCGAAGGGCCAGCTCGCCAACAGGATACTCAGCCTGGCGGCCAACGTGGAGATAACGCGGCTCAGGGACGGCAGGCTGAACGACCGCGACTGGACGGACATAAACAATGCCCTGGACGTGCTGACGGGCACGTCGATATTCATCGACGACACGCCGGCCATCCCCGTGCTGGAGATAAAGAACAAGGCGAGGCGGATGAAGGCGGAGAAGGGCCTGGACCTCATAGTCGTGGACTACCTCCAGCTCATACCGGGGGACGGGCGCAGCGAGAACCGCCAGCTGGAGATCAGCTCGATAAGCCGGATGCTGAAGGGGCTTGCCAGGGAGATGGACTGCCCGGTGATAGTGCTCTCGCAGCTGTCGAGGGCCGTCGAGCAGCGCGGCAAGGGGAACAGGCGCCCCATACTCTCGGACCTGCGGGATTCGGGGGCCATAGAGCAGGACGCGGACATCGTGATCTTCCTTTATAGGGACGACTATTACGAGGACGAGGAGCCTGAAGAGGAGCAGAACATCTGCGAAGTGAACATTGCAAAGCACAGGAACGGGGAAACAGACAGAATCAATCTTACATGGGTGGGCAAATATACCAAATTCGCCGACAGGGCATACGGCGAATCGGACGAAGCGTAGCGGAGCCGGGCGAGTGCGCCTGGCGGCACGAAAGGAGCGGGCATATTGTCAAGTTTAGCGATTGTGGGTTCCCAGTGGGGAGATGAAGGCAAGGGGAAAATCATTGACTATCTTGCGGGCAAGGCAGATATGGTGGTCAGGGCGCAGGGCGGCAGCAATGCCGGGCACACTGTGGTGATACGCGGCAAGAAGTACGCGCTGCATCTGATACCGTCGGGGATACTGAACAGCAATACGGCGAATATCATAGGCAACGGCGTGGTCTTCGATCCGGAGAGCTTTTTCGAGGAGCTGGCCGGCCTGGAGCGGGACGGGATCCCCACCGACAAGATCTATCTGAGCGACCGGGCGCATATCGTGTTCCCTTACCACAAGGCGCTGGACGAGCTGTATGAGAAGGCGCGCGGCAGCGCTGATATAGGCACGACAAAGCGGGGCATAGGGCCCGCGTACATGGACAAGATCGAAAGAAGCGGCATCCGGGCCTGCGACATGCTGGACGAGGGCGGCTTCAGGGAGAAGCTCGAAGCGCAGATCGCCCACAAGAACCGTGTCATTACGGGGCTCTTCGGCGGGGCGCCGCTCGACGCCGGGGAGATCGCCAGGCGCTACGCCGAATATGCGCGCCGCCTGGCGCCGCGTGTGCGCGATACCGGCGTCATGGTGCATGAGGCGCTGAAGTCCGGGCGCAAGGTGCTATTCGAGGGGGCGCAGGGCTCGATGCTCGATATAGATCTGGGCACCTACCCATATGTGACCAGCTCGCACCCCGTCTCTGGGGGCTTCATCGTCGGCGCCGGCATAGGGCTTGGGGCGATACATGGCGTGGTGGGCATCACGAAGGCATATACGACCCGCGTGGGCAAGGGACCGTTCGTAACGGAGCTGGCCGACGCGACGGGCGACAGGATACGCGAGCTTGGCCATGAATATGGCGCGACCACGGGGCGGCCGAGGCGCTGCGGATGGTTCGACGGCCTCGTCGTCAGGTACTCGGCGAGGGTCAATGGCCTCACGGGTCTTGCGCTGACGCTCCTCGACGTGCTGAGCGGCTTCGACGAGCTGTTTCTGTGCGAGCGCTACGAACGGGGCGGGCAGGCGATCGAGGACTTCCCTGCGGATCTGGGCTTGCTGGAGGGATGCAGGCCTGTGTACAGGCGGCTCCCCGGCTGGGGGTCCGATATCTCAGGATGCAGCTCGTATGAGAGCCTGCCGGAGAATGCGAAGGGCTATGTGCGTGCGGTGGAGGAGATCACGGGGGTCCCGGTGAAGATCGTATCGGTGGGCCCCGACAGGGAGCAGACGATAATACGCGAGGAAGTGTTCTAGACGGCCGTGCGCGGGGCGCGCAGGCGAGAGGCGATATGCATTTCAAAAAAGAAAAATCCATAAAATTCTATTTGATGGGCGACACGCACATCGAGAATATTTTCATCAATGAAATGATGGCCTTCGCGCCCGGCGACTATGTGAAGGTGTAT
>JAIRSA010000025.1 GCA_031255695.1 Eubacteriales Family XIII. Incertae Sedis bacterium
ATGTTCGACAACATACCGTTTGAACGGGATTCGAACAACTCCGCGCGGCCTTACCTTGAGCCGTGGCCTGCCGCCGGCAACCAGTATTTCCAGAACCGGGCCATAGGCGCCGGCGAGACGCAGTCGTGGACGGAGTCCTACTACCACTCGTTCGGGCTCGACATGGCGACTAACGCCACCCCGGACGCGTCGGCCCTGCTCAAATTCTACAGGGAAGACATAGTCAACAACCTTTACCGCCCGGTGGCCGAGGTTTACACGACTAAGCTTGAGAAGCCCATAACGGCTGTGCTGAGGAGGAACGACACCGGCGCCGCGATCAAGACCTACAGCTACACCTCGAAGATCATGAACCACGAGATCGTAGAGTCTGACGTGCTGGTCCCCGTAGGCACCAAAGTGACGCTTGAGCTCTATGAAGGGGCCGCAGCGGGGACGCCGTTCTTCACGGCTTGGGCCGTCCAGGGCCAGGCCTTCGAGGCTGACAGGACTTCGCCCGTCACCGACGTGACCATTTCCCACGGCAGTTCCATCGACATACCGGGGCGCGTGGCCGAAAGCGGCAATGCACAGTACCGCGTCAGGGAATTGTTCGCGTACGCCTCGCCGTTCTCGGCAGATGGTTTCCAGAAAGTCATCTGGTCGAAGGTTGGCGGCGACGTGGATGAAGTGACCGTCGAAAGCGGGGCTACCGCCACTGCCCCCAGCCCCTCAAACAGCTGGTGGCATTCCTACGACTATATCACCCTGCGCGGGCACGCGCCAGGCAGTTCTGTAGTGCTGAGGGCGACCGCCAAGGACGAGAACATCGCGGATCCGGCGGCCAAGCCTTACGCCGAAATCACGGTCAACGTGAAGAAGCCGCTATATCTGAAGATCCCGAACAATCCTGGCAACAACACGGGTTCTACCGCGAATTATGGGCGCAATATGTATTCGCCCTACAACTTCAACCTCGATATGACTGTAAACCTGACGATAAGCAAGCATAACGCCGACACGGTGCAGGGGCCCATCAATGTCGAGGTCTGGGACAGGGCCAACGAGCGCGCCACGCCGTTCATAACCTTCCAGGTCGACGGCATCGGCACACACCCATTGGAGATACCCGCAAACACCCTGCCGCGCGAGGAGTACTACAAGATCGTGGCGAGGTCTGCGGACGGAGAGGCCCTCGGCTATGAGTTCTTCAGGGTGGACGGCTACAGCGTCATCGACTGGTCCAAGGAAGTGACCGTAAGCGGCGGCGACATCAACGTCAGATACACCAAGAAGAACAGCAATGTCGCGGGCAGCATCACCCTCGCTGAGGATGCCATGGCCTACGTGAACGGCGTGCCATGCACGGTCAGCGTCGGCAGCACGGCGACGGGCGCCAACTCCAACACGAACACGCTGATCATCTCCGGCGGCAGCAGCGCGGCTGTTGACGGCGAGAACACGGTCGAGGTCGTGGGCGTGAAATTCCCGCAGTATCCGGGCTACACTATGACCATAAGCGACACATTCATAAGATGATAGGCCCGGCAGCGCAATGCAAGGCAGGCGCGGCAGTATACGTTTGCCTGCCTTAATACAATAGGCCTGCAGCAGCATCGGCTCGGCCTCCTGAAAAACGATAGGCATGCCACTTCAGCGTGGCATGCCTATCGTTTATGCGGCGTCATGCGGCGGCGGCGTGAGCTGGCGCCATGCGGCGGCGGCGTGAGCTGGCGCCATGGGCTGGCGCCATGCGCCGGCGTGCGGCGGCGGCGTGGGCTGGCGCCGTGAGCTGACGCCGTGAGCTGGCGTCATGCGCCGGCGTCAAAACTCGTTGCCGATCTCGTGTATCCTCATCATGTTTGTGTTGCCGCTCGTGCCTAGCGGGATCCCTGCCGTCAGCACTATCAGATCGCCGTCGTCGACCAGGCTGTGCTCCATGCATTGGCGGATCACCGCCCGGAAGAACTCCTGCTGATCGTCGAACCTGTCCATGTGGAAGGCCGTCACGCCCCAGACGAGCGCCAGCTGCCTCACCGCCGTCTCGTCCATGGAGAACGCGATGATGGGGGCTTTCGGCCTGTACTTGGATATGCGCACGGCCGTCTGCCCGGACGACGTAGGCGTCACTATGGCCTTGGCGCCCAGCGTGTCGGCGCTGCTGCACGTGCAGAAGCCTATGGTGCTCGTGACGCTCGCCTCCTGCCCCGCGCGGCGGCTTTCGGCCGTGCGCCCATGGCGGATCGCCACCTCGGCGGAGCGGGCGACGCTGCGCATCATCTTCACGGCCTCAAGCGGGTATTTCCCTGATGCCGTCTCCCCCGACAGCATTATCGCGTCCGTGCCGTCCAGGACGGCGTTCGCCACGTCGGCGACCTCGGCCCGCGTCGGGCGGGGGTTTCTTATCATCGAATCCATCATCTGCGTAGCGGTGATGACGGGTATCCCCGCTTTGTTGCACTTCCTTATGATCTCTTTCTGTATGAGCGGCACCTCTTCAGGCGGTATCTCGACCCCCAGATCGCCCCGCGCTACCATGACCACGTTGGCGGTCCTGACGATCTCGTCTATATTGTCGATGCCCTCCTTGTTCTCGATCTTCGCTATGATCTTGATCTTCTTGGCGCCGAGCGCATGTATGTATTTCCTTATTTCATCCACATCGGAGGCCTTGCGTATGAATGAGGCCGCTATGAAGTCCACGCCTGCATTGATCCCGAACTCGATGTCGTCCTTGTCGACCAGGGACATCGCAGGCAGATGCACGCTGACCCCAGGTATGTTTATGCTCTTGTGGTCCTTGATCTCGCCGCCGTTGTGCACCACGCACACCACATCGCCGCCGCTCACCTCTTCGACGCCGAGCTCGATCAGCCCGTCGTCTATCAGGATCGTGTCGCCTGCGGCTACATCCTTGACCAGCGCCTTGTAGCTGGCGCTGCACATCTGCGAGTTGCCCATGACCTCCTTGGTCATGATCGTGAATTTCTGGCCCTCGGCAAGGATTGCGGAGCCGCCCTCGAAACGCCCTGTCCTTATCTCCGGCCCCCTCGTGTCAAGTATGATCGCGATGGGGAGGCCCAGCTCCTCGCGTATCTCCTTGATCATCTCTATTTTGTCTTTGTGCTCTGCGTGCGTCCCGTGGGAAAAATTCAGGCGCGCCGCGTTCATACCCGAAAGCATGAGCTCTTTGAGCATCTCCCTGTTGCCGCTGGCAGGCCCTATGGTGCAGATCAGTTTAGTCCTGTCAAGTTCCATAATAAATCACACCCTTCAAATCGAAAGTATTTCGGCGAGGCGGTTGATGCCGTCGTCATAATCCTTCTTCATGCCCAGGGCCTCTTCGAGATCGTAGTGCACTATCTCTGTCCCTCTTATGCCGACCGCCCTGTTGCCGATATCGTCCTTAAGCAGCTCTACCGCCTTGTAGCCCATCCTGCTCGCCAGCATCCTGTCCCTGCCTGTCGGCGAGCCGCCGCGCTGTATGTAGGCCAGGACGACCACCTTGGTCTCAAGCCCTGTCCGCTCCGTTATGACGTCGGCCAGCTCCTGCGACGACAGGGGCACGCCTTCCGCCTTGATGATGACGCTGTGCATCTTGCCCCTGTTCTTGCCCTGGATCAGCTTGCGGCAGATATCGTTTATGTTCGGCTCCACCTCCGGTATGAGCACCGTCTCCGCGCCGCCGCAGAGGCCTGCGTAAAGCGCTATGTCGCCGCAGTTCCTGCCCATCACCTCTATTACCGTGCTGCGTTCGTGGGACGAGGATGTGTCCCTTATATTGCCAATAGCGGCAAGCACTGTGTTGACCGATGTGTCGAAGCCTATCGTGAAATCCGTGTAGGCAAGGTCGTTGTCGATGGTGCCCGGCAGGCCGATCACGGGCACCCCTGCCTTGCCGATCTTCAGCCCGCCTGTGAGCGAGCCGTCGCCCCCAACGACCACAAGCCCCTGGATCTGGAAATTCTCCAGCATGTCCATGGCGCGCTTGAAGCCTTCGGGCTGCATGAACTGCGAGCTCCGCGCCGTGTGGAGCATGGTGCCCCCGCGCTGTATTATGTCGGATACCGAAGAGACCGTCAGTTCCCTTATCTCGCCTGCGATGAGGCCCTCGTAGCCCCTGTCGATGCCGTAGACCTGCATGTCGTTGTAGATGCCCCCCCTCACGACTGCCCGTATCGCCGCGTTCATGCCTGGCGAATCGCCGCCGCTTGTCAAAATCCCTATTCTTTTCATATAATTCTCCCTTCTTTCAGCAATACCGCATTGGCGCAATACTGCCCGTTTTTACGTGCCATCATCAGACAGCGCATGATGTTTCTGCCAGCTTCAGATCTGCCGGCTCCGTCGGCTTCAGCCGCGCCGGCTCCGTCAGCTTCAGCCGCGCCGGCTCCGTCGGCCGCCGGGCCAGTTCTGCCAGCCGCGCCGGCCGCAGCCCCGCCAGATCTGCCGACCGCGCCGGCTCCGTCGGCTTCAGCCGGGCCAGCCCTGCCGGCCGCGCCGGCCGCAGCAGCCCTGTCAGCCGCTGGCCGCCCCCATAAGCCCCTTCTTCCTATAATATTCCTCCGCCACGGAAACTGGCGTTATCTTGTCGGCAATTATCTTGGGCGTCTCCTCTTCCTTGAAGTTCAGGCGCCCGCGGATGACCACCACCGAGTCTTCGTTTAGCGCGGCGGCGCATTTCTCATATACGTTCGGGAATACCAGCGCCTCCACTTCCCCCAGCAGATCCTCCACATCTATGAAGGCCATCATCTTGCCTGTCTTGGTGATCTGCGTCTTCTTTCTGTTTATTATCGCCACCATCAGCACTTCCATATTGTCGCGGATACGCGGGTGGTCCTGGAAATGCACTATCTCGTCGGATGTCACATTGCTGATCCTGTCTATTATGTGCCTGTTGTCCGCAAGCGGGTGGCCCGTGAGGTACATGCCCAGCACCTCTTTCTCCATGGCCATCCTGGCGGCCTTGCCGAAGTCCTCCACTTGGGGCAGCCTGTCCCTGTATGCCGCCTCCTTCATCGCGCCCTCGTTCATCTGGAACATGGATAGCTGCCCCGCGATCTTCCTGCGCGCCTCGTTCTGGGCCGACTCCATGAGCTTCCCGTAGACCGCCATGTGCCGCGCCCGGTTCGGGTCGAGGCAGTCGAGCGCGCCGGCGCGGATGAGGCTTTCCACCGCCTTCTTGTTGATGTCGTTTATGTCCAGGCCGTCTATGAACTCGTATATGTCGGCCGGGGGGCCGTTCTGCTCCCTCGCCCGTATTATCGCGTCGATCGCGCCTTCGCCCACATTCTTCACGCCCAGCAGCCCGAAGCGTATCTTGCCTCCCTTGACGCTGAACTTCTTGCTGCTCTCGTTGATGTCGGGCGGCAGCACCTCTATGCCCATATCCGTGCAGTTGCGCACGTAGCGCGCGATCTGGGACGCGTCGCCTATGAGGCTGGTCATGAGCGCGGCCATGAATTCCACTGGGTAATATGCCTTCAGCCAGCCTGTCTGGTAGGCCAGCACGGCGTAGGCGGCGGCATGCGATTTGTTGAACGCGTATTCCGCGAAGCTCACCATCTGGTTGAATATCTCCCTGGCGACGGGCTCCGGCACGCCGTTCCTGACGCAGCCGGCGATCTTCACGCCGCCGGGGCTGTCGCTGGCTCCTGCGTCGGTGCTGCCGGGGCCGCTGAGACCGCCATCTCCGGCAGTGCTACTGCCGCCGGGGCCTACCGGATCGCCGAAGATGAATTTCTCCTCTTCCTTGAGCATCACATCCCGCTTTTTCTTGCTCATGGCGCGCCTGACCATATCGCTCTGCCCATAGGTGTAGCCGGCCAGATCCCGGACTATCTGCATTACCTGTTCCTGATAGACCATGCAGCCGTAGGTGACGGACAGTATGGGCTCCAGCTTCGGGTGCAGGTATTTCGCGCCCGCAGGGTTGTTCTTGTTCCTTATATATGTCGGTATGGATGCCATGGGCCCCGGCCGGTAGAGCGAGATCCCCGCGATAATGTCTTCAAAGCAGTCGGGCTTCAGCTCCCTCATGAACTGCGTCATCCCCGTGCTTTCAAGCTGGAAGACGCCCTGGGTATTGCCGCCCGCGATGAGGGCGAAGACCTTGGGGTCGTCCATTTTCATCTTCGAGAACTCGACCTCGACGCCATGGTCCTGGCGTATCAGCTCAAGGGCATCACGTATAACCGTGAGGTTCCTGAGCCCGAGGAAATCCATCTTCAGCAGCCCCAGCTCCTCTATCGTCCCCATGGGGAACTGTGTACTGACGCCTTTTTCGGCGTTGTAGAGCGGCACATACTCGTCAATGCGTTCCTTCGATATTACGACGCCCGCCGCATGTGTCGATGCGTGGCGCGGCATCCCTTCCAATGCCTTCGCCATATCGACGAGCCGCCTGACGCGCGGGTCGGAATCATATGAGCTTTTCAGCTCTGGGCTTGTGTCGAGGGCCCTTTGGAGCGTCATGTCGAGCGCGAACGGTATCATCTTGGCGATCTGGTCCACCTCCGGGTAGCTCATGTTCAGCGCGCGGCCGACATCGCGCACGGCCGCCTTCGCCTTCATCGTCCCGAAGGTTATGATCTGCGCGACCTTGTCCGCGCCATACTTGCCAATAACGTAGTCTATCACCTCGCCGCGCCTCTCATAGCAGAAATCTATGTCTATATCTGGCATGCTGATCCGCTCAGGGTTCAGGAAGCGCTCGAATATGAGGTTGTACTCTATGGGGTCTATGTCCGTGATGCCGAGGGTGTAGGCGACGAGGCTCCCCGCCGCCGAGCCCCTGCCCGGCCCTACCATTATCCCGTTCTCCTTGGCATATCTTATGAAATCCCACACGATGAGGAAGTATTCTACATAGCCCATCTCCTTGACGGTGTCCAGCTCGTAGCCCAGCCGCCCGCGAAGCCCTTCCGCCGCAGCGCCGTAGCGCCGCTCTAGCCCCTCCGAGCAGAGCTGCCGCAAGAAGGCGAAGTTGTCCATGCCTCCGGGCGACGTGAACTCCGGCAGGTGGAGCTTGCCGAACTCGAATTCCACGTTGCAGGCCTCCACGATCCGCGCCGTGTTCGACAGCGCCTCAGGTATGTCGCTGAACAGCGCGGCCATCTCTTCCTCGGATTTCAGATAGAACTGGTCGGTCTGGAAGCGCATGCGGTCTTCGTCATCGACATTCTTGGCCGTCTGTATGCAGAGCAGCACGTCATGGGCGGCGGCATCTTCCCTCCTGATGTAGTGGACATCGTTCGTCGCCACCAATGGTATGCCCGTCTCCTCGTGCAGGGCTATGATCCCCGCCCTTATGCGGCGTTCCTCCTCAAGGCCCTGATCCTGGATCTCAAGATAGAAATTCCCCTCCCCGAAAATATCCAAAAGGGCAAGCGCCTCGCGCTTTGCCCCTTCATAATTGTCTGAAAGCAGCATCCTCTGGACATCGCCTGCAAGACAGGCCGATAGCGCTATGAGCCCGCCCGAATGGCGCCGCAGGAGTTCTCTGTCCGCGCGGGGCTTGTAGTAGAAGCCTTCGGTGTGGGCGGCGGACACGATCTTCAGCAGGTTTCTGTACCCGCCGCTGTCCTTGGCCAGCAGCACCAGATGCCCCTGGCGCTTGTCCTTTTCCGGCTCCTTGTCACGCATGCCACGGGCCGCCGTGTATATCTCGCAGCCTATTATCGGCTTTACGCCTGCGGCCCGCGCCGCCTTGTAGAAATCGACGACGCCGAACATCACGCCGTGATCGGTGATCGCCAGCGCGTCCATAGAAAGCTCCTTGGCCCGCGCGACGAGATCTTTTATGCGCGCGGCGCCGTCCAGCAGGCTGTATTCAGTATGTACATGCAGGTGCGTGAATGCCATACCCCATTCTCCTATTGCTATATCATCCCTGTGGCTATTGATGCCAGCGCCTTTAAGCCGAGGCGCGGCAATACACATGCCAAACCGCCGCCCCTACAGCAGATGCGCTGCGCCGCAGATGGCAGCCGACAACAGCCACATATAACCATTATATCATAAAACACGAGAATTTTATCATACTATCTGTAATTTCCGCACAGCGGAAGCCGACAATATAAAGATTATACCATAATAATGTGAGCATTTTATGATATATCTGCCATCTCCGCGCAGCGGAGGGCGTCAAACGATAATAGCAGGGCACGTCAAATTTTATAAAGATTATATCACGTGATCACGCGATGACGCAATACTCGCGCATATAGTCTTCCATTTTTTGTTTTATAAAATCATTGATATATACTGTTCCGTCCACTGGCCGGTTGTGCAGGCAGGCTATTATGTCCAACACTGTCACTATCGGGCAGGTGCGGATCCCGTAGTCCTCGAAGATCTCGCGTATGGCCGTCCGCTCGCCGGCGCCCCGCTCCATGCGGTCCACCGAGACTATCAGCCCTTCGACCTTGGCGCCGCAGCCGCCTTCCAGCAGCGGCAGGCATTCCTTGACCGCCGTCCCTGCGGTTATCACGTCCTCCACTATGAGCACCCTGTCGCCCGCGCACGGCTTGTAGCCTACCATGCCGCCGCCTTCGCCATGATCCTTAGCCTCTTTCCTGTTGAAGCAGTAGTTGATGTCCATGCCGCGCCCCGCCAATGCGGCCGCCGCGCTGACGGCAAGGGGTATGCCCTTGTAGGCAGGGCCGAAGAGCGCCGCCACTCCCCCGCCTATATTGCCGCTTTCCATGTTGGCCGCTATGCAGTCCGCGTAGAAGCCGCCCAGGGCGGCGATCTGCGCGCCGGTCCGGTAATTCCCCGTATTGATGAAATACGGCGAGTGCCTGCCGCTCTTGGTGACAAACTCGCCGAAGGTGAGGACCCCGGATTTGGCCATAAACTCTATAAAACGCTGTTTGTAGTCCATGTAATTCTCCTTTCCTGCGCAGGGGCACAGCCGGGGCGTGTGCGGGCTGGCTACGTTAGCCAGGGCGCACCTGCGTGGGCATATCGGCTACGCTAGCCGGTGCGCCTGCGGGCTTGCTACTCATGCTGGGGGGCGTGTGCTGGCTTGCGCCGCCCGGCGGGCGGTCTGGGCAGGCTTGTTGCCCCTGCTGAGGGGCACGTGCGCCGCCCTGCGGCCTGCCTGGGCAGGCTTGCCGCTCCGGCTGAGGGGCGCGGGTGCGCCGCACTGCGGCCTCCGCACTGCGGCCTGCCTGGGCAGGCTTGTCGCCCCTGCTGAGGGGCGCGTGCGCCGCTCTGCGGCTTCAGCCCAGCGCCGCCTTCAGCGCCTCTATGTCGGCGAAGCCGTTCAGCCGCATAAATCCCTCCAGCCCATTCAATATCCTTACAGGCGCCGCCGGGTCCAGAAGCGCCGCCGTGCCTGCTGCCACGGCCGAGGCCCCTGCCATGAAGAATTCGGCCGCGTCTTCGCCTGTCATTATGCCGCCCATGCCGATCAGCGGGATCTTCACCGCCCGCGCCGTCTGGTAGACCATGCGCACAGCCACTGGCTTTATGGCAGGCCCCGACAGGCCCCCGGTCACATTCGCCAGCACTGGGCTGCGCCTCTTAATGTCGATCCGCATCCCCAGCAGCGTGTTGATGAGCGACAGCGCGTCCGCGCCGGCGGCTTCGGCCGCCTTCGCGATCTCCGTTATGTCTGTCACGTTCGGGCTCAGCTTCACTATGAGCGGCTTGCCTGTGGCCGCCCTGACCGCAGAGACCACTTCGGCCGCCAGCCGCGCGTCCGTCCCGAAGCCGATCCCTCCGGCCTTGATGTTTGGGCAGGATATATTCAGCTCTATCATGTCCACGGCGCTCCCGTCCAGCCGCTCCGCGACCGCCCGGTATTCGTCCGTATGCTTCCCCACGATATTCGCGATTATACGCGTGCGCGGCTGGACCGCCCCGGCTCCTGCGCCCGCCGCGTGTGGGGGCTGGGCCGGATCTGCTCCAGCGCCCGGCTGCCGCCCCGCCCCGGCGCCTGTGCCCGCCGCAGTTGGAGGCTGTGCTGGATCCGTTCCGGCGCCCGGCTGCCGGATCGCCCCAGCGCCTGTGCCCGCCGCAGACGAGCGGCGGCTCGCCTCCCCCTTCTCTATGTAATCGAGTATGTAGGGGATTTCTTCATTTATATATGCATCCACGCCGGGGTTTTCCAGCCCCACCGCATTCAGCACGCCGCCCCAGCTTTCCGCTATGCGCGGCGTGGGGTTCCCCATCCACGGCTCCATGGCCACGCCCTTGGTTGTGACGGCCCCAAGCAGCGAAAAATCGCAGTATTGCCCGCTGTCACGCGCCGAAAAGGTGCCGGATGCCGTCGTTATGGGGTTCTTCCAGCGCAAGCCGCAGATCTCTATACTCATATCAGGGCCCGCG
>JAIRSA010000029.1 GCA_031255695.1 Eubacteriales Family XIII. Incertae Sedis bacterium
CTCACGCGTTGGGGGGGTTTTGTTGGGTTTATCACGGTGGGGGGGGGGGGCGGGGGCCCCCCGCCCGGCCCCCGCCCCCCTGCCACGCGATTTGCGCGTGGCAGAAAGTGCGTGGCAGAAAGGGCCGCCCCCAAGCGTCCCCATTGCCATCCGCCATATTCATTTTTTTCTTGACTTTGGCTCCCGCATAGGTTATACTGAACATTGTGCCGCACACGGAACGGCTTTTTTCGTGTGGCGAAACGCGGGTACAGGCTGGAGCGCCGGCCGCGGCCAAAAATGTTATCGTGCCGAAAGCGATTGCCATTGCAAAGGCGATTTTAGTAGGCAGGATTGCCCCACCAGCCGGCGGGGCAATAGGGAGGGAAGTTTATGAAATCTTTTGTCGCGAAGCCACATGAAGTGGAGCGCAAGTGGTATGTCATCGACGCTGACGGCAAGACGCTAGGCAGGCTTGCCAGCGAGACGGCGTCGATACTGAGGGGCAAGAAGAAGCCCATCTTCACGCCGCATGTCGACACGGGCGACTATGTCATCATCGTGAATGCGGAAAAAGTCGCAGTGACGGGCAAGAAAAGGAAAGAGAAGATCTACAAACGCCATACAGGCTATCCGGGCGGCCTGAGGGAGGTCACATTCGAGAAGCTTCAGGCGAAGCACCCCGAAGAGATCATCAGGCATGCCGTAAAGGGCATGATGCCCAACGGCAGGCTGGGCAGGCAGATGTATAAGAAACTTAAAGTATATGCGGGCGCCACTCACAAGCACAGTGCGCAGAAGCCCGAAACATGGGAATTTTAAGGAGGGGAGGAATAGACAATGGCTGCAAAACTACAGTATGCCGGCACAGGCAGGAGAAAATCGTCCGTTGCCAGAGTTCGTTTGATCCCCGGCAAAGGGAACATCACGGTAAACAAGAAACCGCTCGATGACTATTTCGGGATGGAGATCCTGAAAAAAGAGGTCAGGAGGCCCATGGAGATAGCGGGCGCCGAAGGCAAGTTCGACATAGTCGCGACTGTCAGGGGCGGCGGCTTCACCGGCCAGGCAGGCGCACTGCGCCATGGCATTTCCAGGGCCCTATGCGTGGCAGACCGGGAGGCGTACAGGCCGTCGCTGAAAGCGGCCGGGTTCCTGACAAGGGATCCCAGGATGAAGGAAAGAAAGAAGTACGGATTGAAGAAGGCGAGAAGGGCCTCACAATTCTCGAAGCGTTAATTGCCGCGGGAACAGAGAACAACTCGGATGGAATTCACCAATGCCCGCGCATTATGCGGGCATTGCTTTTTATCGGAAAAGGGAGGTAAATATGGCTAGGAAACAATTTAAAGCGGAATCGAAACGGCTGCTGGAACTGATGATCAACTCTATCTACACGCATAAGGAGATCTTCCTCAGGGAACTGATCTCGAACGCAAGCGACGCCATTGACAAGCTGTATTACAAAAGCCTTATCGAGCAGGCAAGCGGCGTGTCCAAAAGCGACTTCAGCATATGGATCTCGATCGACAGGCCCAGCCGCACGCTGACGATTTCAGACAATGGCATCGGCATGACCAAGGAAGAGCTCGAATCCAACCTTGGGACCATTGCCAGGAGCGGGTCCTTGGATTTCAAAGGCGCCATGAGCGATGAGGCGCAGCAGGAAGGGGGGCAGCCCGCCAAGGACGCCATTGACATTATCGGGCAGTTCGGGGTAGGCTTCTATTCGGCGTTCATGGTCAGCAGCAAGGTCAGGGTCATCACCAAGGCATATGGGGAGGAAACGGCCTGGGAATGGGAGTCCAGCGGCGCGGAGGGCTATACGGTCAAAGAGTCCGAGCGCTCCGGCAATGGCACGGAGATCATCCTGTCCATAAAGGAGGATACGGAGGACGAGAAGTACGGCGAATATCTGGAGGAGTACCGCGTGAGGAGCCTGGTGAGGCACTATTCCGACTATATACGCTACCCCATCATGATGAACGTGGAAAAACGCCGCCCGGTGCCGGCGCCGGAGGGCGGGGATGAAGCGGCCGCGGAGGACAAGGCGCCGGAATTCGAAAGCTACATCGAGGCGGATACCCTGAACAGCATGACGCCGATATGGAAGCGCAGCAGGAGCGAGGTCAAGGACGAGGAATACAACGAGTATTACCGCGACAAATTCAACGACTATTCGCCCCCGCTGAAGGTGATCCACACAAGCGTCGAGGGCGTGGTCTCCTATGACGCGCTGCTGTTCATACCGGCCAAGGCGCCGTACAACTATTACACGAAAACCTACGAGAAGGGCCTGCAGCTGTATTCGAGCGGCGTTATGATAATGGAAAAATGCGCGGATCTGCTGCCTGACTATTTCAGCTTCGTCAGGGGGCTGGTCGATTCGCAGGACCTTTCGCTCAATATCTCGCGTGAGATGCTGCAGCACGACAGGCAGCTTAAAGGCATCGCCTCAAGGCTTGAGGGCAAGATCAAATCGGAGCTTTCCAGCCTGCTGAACACTGACAGGGAGAAGTACGAGGAGTTCTTCAAGGCCTTCGGGCTGCAATTGAAATTCGGCATATATGACAACTTTGGCATGCAGAAGGGGCTGCTGGAAGATCTGATAATGTTCTATTCGTCCACGGAGAAGAAGCTGGTCACTTTGTCGGAGTACGTCACCAAGATGGGGGCCGAGCAGAAGTATATATATTATGCCGCCGGGAGCGAAGTGGAGAAGCTGGACAAGCTGCCGCAGACCGAGCTGCTGAAGGACAAGGGGATCGAGATACTGTACCTCACGGACGATGTGGACGAGTTCGTGCTGAGGGCGATGGACGATTATAAGGAAAAGAAATTCAAGTCAATATCGGAAGGCGATCTGGGGATAGAGGAAGACGAGGAAGACAAAAAGGCCGTGGAAGAGAAGGCGGAGAGCAACAAGGACATGCTGGCGGCCATAAAGGAGGGGCTTGGCGGGAAGGTTGCGGACGTGCGGCTTTCGCGCAGGCTGAAGAGCCATCCGGTGTGCCTGGCCAGCGGCGAAGGCTTTTCGCTGGAAATGGAGAAGATCCTCTCGGCAATGCCCATGAATAACACGGGGATGAAGGCAGAACGGATACTGGAGATCAATTCGGAGCACCCGGTGTTCGAAGCGCTCAAGAAGGCTTTCGAGGCTGACAAGGACAGGATGAAGGTGTATGCGGATCTGCTGTATGATCAGGCCCTGCTGATCGAAGGCATGCCGATCGAAGACCCCGTGGCCTTCTCCAACGCGATCTGCGGGCTGATGGTGCAGTAAACGCCTGGGGCGGGGCCAGCAGCCCGCCCTGCTCCAAGCCGGATGTGGCGTGGCCGCTGGGCGGAAGGGCTGCGGCTCACACGCCGGCGGCGGCGCGTGGGGCGGCGCTATGGTCTGGGCGGAAGCTGCGGGCCGGCGTAGGGCAAGCCGCTGGGCGAAAGCTGCAGGCCGGCGTAGGGCAAGCCGCCGGGCGGAAGCTGCGGGCCGGCATGGGCAAGCCGCTGGGCTTGATGGAAAACGGAGTGGATATATGAAAAAGACAAGGCTGACGGATTTGGAACGGTTTAACATTATCGACTCCGGGAAGGGGCTCGTCTACAAGGGCTTCGATCAGGATTGGTACGGGTTTTGGTGGCGCCGGCTGGCAGGCTGCGGCCCCACTACGGTTTCCAATATGCTCCTATACGAATTCGGGAGGGGCGGCGCCCCTGCGCCCATGGCGGCCCATGCGGCCTCGGCCTTGGCGTCAGGTGTCGGACCTATGGCGGCAGACGGCGGCGCCCCTGCGCCCGTGGCGGCCCAGGCGGCCTCGGCTTTGGCGTCAGGTGTCGGGCCTGCGGCGGCAGACGGCGGCGCCCCAGATGCCGCTTCCGCCAAAACGCCGGGCGGCGCCCCTGCGCCTGACGCTTTAGGCAGGGATGAGGCCACAGCGTTCATGAACCGCGTCTGGAGGCATGTCACGCCGGGCAAAGGCGGCGTAAACACGACAGGCAAGCTGGTAAAGGGGATAGAAAGCTACGCGCGCGAGGCGGGGCTGACGCCGGATATAGCGTCGCTGGACGTGCCGGAAGCCATGGCGTCCAGGCCGCGCCTGGACGAGGCGGCATGCTTTATTGAAGAGTGCCTCGAAAGGGGCAGCCCCGTGGCCTTTCTGAACCTGGACAACGGCACGGAAAAGCAGCTGGACAAATGGCATTGGGTAACTATAATAGGCATTGAATACGAAGAGCCGATCTCCGAAGCGGATATAGACGTTTTGGACAATTGCAATATAATAAACCTGAGCCTGAGCCGCTGGCTGAAGACAAGCACTAGAGGCGGCGGCTTCGTCAAATTCGGGCTGGCGCCGGCAGCGCCGGCAGCATCGGAGGCTGGGGTGTCCGGGTCAAGCCCCCTTTAGCGGTAGCGGCGGCACCCGCCACTACGCCTGTGGCAGCGCGTGGGCTGACCCGGTCAATCACGGGCTGCCGCTTCGCTGGCTGCCGCCCCGCTGGCCGCCGTGGCCTGTGGCAGCGCGTGTGCTGACCCGGTCAATCCGGGGCTGGCGCCGACACGGGCTGGCGCCCCCGCTGGCTGCCGCCCCCGCTGGCCGCCGTGGCCTGCCACAGGCTAGGCAAACATGCCGGAGGCCTTGTATGGCCACAGCACAGAAGCATTCTTGCCCCGGCGCTTCGCCTCGAAAAGGGCTTCGCCGGCCGCTGCGAAAAACTCGCGCCTACCATTGAATATGGCTGGATCGAAGGCGCAGATGCCCGCGCTCGCGGTGGCGGCAGGGTACAGCCGCGAATCCCGTGTCAACAGGCTGAAGGTCGTCCGGATCGCCTCGGCGCACAGCAGGCTGCCGTCGCCGTCGAGCCGCGTCAGTATAGCGAACTCGTCCCCTCCATAACGGAACGCCTCCTCTGTCTCGCGTATGACCTCATTTATGGCCTGCACCATCATAAGGACGGCTGCGTCCCCGGCCTCGCGCCCAAGCGAGGCATTGATGCGCTGGAAATCGTCTATATCGATGATGATCAGGCAGAAGCCCTGCCCAGAATTCTTGCATTGCATGATATTATTGTCGAGATGCTCATAGAATACAGTGTGGCCGAAGAGCTTCGTGAGGGGATCCAGCCCGCTTGCCCCATTGGCCCCAAGCAGGCTGCCGATCAAATCCCTCTGCCGCCGCAAAAGCGCATATGCCAGCAGGGAGGCGGCGCAGACGGCCGAAACGCCGATGAATGCCGTGTCCAAGAGCGGGATCGAAAGCCCGCCGCTGCGGATGCGCGTGAAATAGGCGAGGACAGCGAATGTGAGCGCGAAGATCACCATATTGAACGCGGCCGCGAAGCGCAGCAGGGCGAAATCACAGTATATGGCCGAAAGCATGATCGCGGCGGCACATACGCAGTAGGCGGCGCCCAGATCGTAATGCACCCAGGTGAAGACTGCGCATGAAAGCGACACGCAAGTAAGGAATGTATAGGCCTGCATCAGGAAACGCCCCCGCGACAGCTGCCGCCAGGAAATGATGCTGGCCACACCGGAGATAAGAACATAGGCCGCGCCAGGGAATACAGCGAAGGTGAACAGGGCGCCATCCGGCCCGCCGCCCTTGTAATGCCCAGAAATGCAGAGCAGCGACTCGGCGACAATCACAAACGCGACGGCGGCCCAGTGCGCCATCAGCAGCCGCGTGCAGCGCGCTCTGTATATACTCTCATTTTCATGCCGCAACAATAAATCCATAAATCACCAATCCCCTTTGCAGTTGATACATAGCTGAAATTTACGGGCGCTGCCGCGATGCCCATGGCCGCGGCAGCCCTCATGTATGGATTTATTGTACACCCTTATCGCCCAGAACTCAACACAGATTTGCCAAAAGCGCCCGGCGTCTAGCCGGCGTCCGGTCGGACAGCAAATCATCGCGCAAATCTTATCCACGTTTTAGTCGGAGAACAGTATAAGTACAAGTACAATTAGATCCCTCCTAATCACATTGACAAAACAGGTCTGTTGGTTTATAGTGAATATGTCGGATAAATCATCAACAGGAGGTCTATTATGAATATCTCATTGTCAACATTAAAGGAAAACCCTGCGAAGTATTTTGAGATGGCAAAAACCGCCGATGTAATAGTTACAAGGCGTGGCGAACCTCTCGGACGGATAGTCAGCGAGGAAAAAGCCGCAAGGTCGGATAGGCGGCGGGCCATCGAGGCCTTGATTGGGACCGTGCCCTTGCCGCCGGAATACGATGATCCAGACTATGATCCGGATTACGTTCTGCTGCGCGAAGCTGATTATAAAGACAGGGGTTTGCTATGATGAAAATCGTGATTGACAGCAACATAACGATTGATGCGTTAAGGCCCAACCCGGATTTCGGGACAGACGCAAAACGCGTATTCCAGCTGATATGGCATGAAAAAATAGCGCCGTACATATGCGCGAACAGTTTGACAGATATATTCTACGTCTTGCGGAAGGTCCATGGCGCAGAAAAAGCCAAAGCTGCAATTTCCAATCTCATAACGGCGGCTGACATTATACCCCTGACGGAAAACGACTGCGTAGACGCGCTTGCATTGCCTATGGCCGATTTTGAGGACGCATTGATCGCCGTATGCGCCAAAAGAATAAACGCGGATTTCATAGTCTCCCGCGACCGAAAGTTTATTGAGTCAGGAACCGATGTTGAGGCCATCACACCGAGGCAGTTGATCGAAAAAATAAACCGTTGACGCCGCCGCCCGGCCGCTACCTCTTTCTGAGCCTCATCACAATCACGGTCCCCAGCAGCAGCGCGACTATGATGACCACGATGTTGAAAACCGTCCTATAGTCCCGTCCGGGCTGTATTTCCTCCGGCTCATACATATACCGTATTTCGCCTATCGCGGCCCTGTCTATCGTGCCTTTCAGAATATCGCCTTTATAGCGCCCGATGTCGTATACGGGGGCCGTCTTTTCCGGATCACCGCTGAATTCCAGAGTGTAGCTGTGCCCCGCATTCCCTTCGAAGACGAGATCGTCGGCATAATACCTCACGGTAACGCGGCTGACAGATATGGGCTTGTCGTCGCCGTCGTCAATAGTGATGCTATACGCCTCTTCCTGCGGTATGCTCCAGCCCATAGGTATCGTAGTGTCCACATACGACGCGCCGTCCAATGAAATGTTGTAGAGCTCTTTGCCTATTCCATGCGCCGTATAGACATTCCGTTTGAACATGCTGTCGGTATGTATGCTTATATCGCATAGCCGCAGGTTCTTCAGCCCTTCTATAACGATATTCGTCCTTTTGCCGCCGCTCCTGACAGTGAAAACGGGTTCGAAACTTTCGATAAAATGGGTCTGCTCCAGCGGATAGGCCTCCCTGTCCGAATAGGCCATTTCAAAGCCCGTGTTTATAAAGTACGGCACATTCTCGCCATTGCCGTCTTTTATCGACAGGTCCGACAGATCGCTGTTTGAAGCATTATAGATTTGCGGCGTGAGGCGCACTGCCTTATATCGGTTTTCGCCGCCAGCCTCGATTGCGGCGGTATGGGCAAATGAAATGGCGGCATTCGCCGCGCATCCAGCCAAAATCAGCACAGACAGAATGCTAATCGCCCTTTTCCGCATCAGCGGGCACCCCCTCTTTCAGCTCCAGCCGCTTGTTGAAATATTGGTATACAAATGAAATGGCGATGAGGATTACGCCGAGCACAAAGTATGATATGATCCGGAACCCCTGCGTCAGGCTGGCCAGATCGATCAAGAACAATTTGATCACCGACAGGATCGCCAGGCCCAGCCCGAACTTGCGGATGAACGAGTATCGGCGCGCAAACCCGAAAACGATCCACGCAAGCGCCGTCAGCACATATATGATGCTGATTGCCGCGCTGGAAAACGACAGATTGAACTGGACGATCAGGTTCTGCGTCAGGACGACCACGAAATACCCGGAGATTATCAGGGGGTACCATTCTATGCCCATCTTGCGTTCCACCACTATCATCTTCATCATGTCCCGCAATGCAAGGACAGACAGGAGGCCGAGCACCAGCAGGATCGCCGTCCCCGCTATCGTCACGCCGAAGCCCGGCGTACCCGGCTGAAGGTAAACCCTGGCGACCGGCGTCAGGCTTGTGTTGAGCACGAACAGGCCCAGGATCCCGATCGCGTAGAGCGAAATCGACAGTATCTTGACCCCCATATCAGACAGGAGGCGGATGCGCGGGAATAGATAGGCGAGGGCGAATGTCGCGGTTACTGCCGCCGCGCCCAGAAGGTAATCGATCCGGTAGGCCTCCGGTCCGCTGTTGGCAAGCAGGAAGCCCCACATCTTCACGAGTATAAAGTACATGGCGAAAATCCATACATTTGCAAGCGCGAAATATTTGTAGATCTCCACGAAACGCCCGGCCATCATCTTCCGGTACATGTAAGCGCCGAGGATGAGCAGGCTGCCGAGCGTGATTGCAAGATACTTATAGACGAACAGGTAATCCCGGATATACATGCAGTCAAATATGATAAATGCGCCCAGGCACAGCAGGCTTATGGCAAACCCCACCTGCCTGAATCTCTTTTCGTTGCCCAGAACCCCATACGCGGCGAGGAAGACGCCTTCCGCGAGCCATCCCAGCGACAGCCATGCCTGCCCGAACTGCAGCGGGACGATCAGGACGACAAATGCAAGGCCTGTCAGGTAGAACAATGCGCTGACGAGGCCTTCCTCGCCGGCAAATTTCGCTTCGATAGCCCTTCCAAGGAACAAGTAAATCACGGCAAAGGCCACGGCAAGCAGGCCGGTATAGTCCATCAGGCCGAAACTATAGAACACCCCGTACATGATCAGGCTGCTGAAAACGGTGTTGACGGCCAGCAGCACGATATCGGATTTCCTGAATTTCGCCTTGGTGCGGTATGTGCTGATGATAGGGATGGCCGTGTAGATCAAAAAGGCGAACAGCACATAAAGGATGTTGGCCGCCCCTTCCATTGTGCCGGTGGACTCCCAAAAATCATAGGAAATATAGAACGTGCCCAGGATGTTCAGGGCCAGGCCGATGAACGTGGGGACACGCCATTTCTTGCTGAATGAGATCAGCAGCGCGAGCAGGTTCAGCGCTATAAAGTAGAGCATGGCGCCATAGGCCACAACGGCATCCGTGCCTATGGAGAACATCGGCAGATAGCCGCCGATCAGCGCAAACGCCGCGATCGTCTGGGAATTGTACCGGATGGACAGTATGAACGCCACCGCCGTGATAAGGATGCACACAGATATGGCAGCGTACATGCCTAGGATATGCAGCCCGAAATAGCTCGTGGCCAGCGCGGCGTATAGGATGCCGACGCCGCCCGCAGAAATGCCCAGCGAGAAGATATTCGGCTTTTTCCTGTTCATCATTTCCCCTGCGGCCAGCATCAGCCCGCCCAGGGCGAAGAGCATGATGCCTTTCAGCGTGTCTGACAGCAGCACATATGTAAACCGCGCCAATGTAGTGGCGCCGACGATCAGCAAAAATATCCCGACTGCATTGAGGACATTCAGGCCCACGAACCTTTCCAGATTGTTCTTTTTCGCCGCCGCGCGTATCTGCCCGTCGGTAAGCCGCTCATTTTTCAGGGCTTCAAGCTCGTCATGCTCAGCCCGCGAGAAAGCGCCCGATATCCGCGCCGCCTTTGCGCGCGCTTCAGTGACCTTCATATTCAATAAGGCAGATAGATCATTGAGCTTTGTGTAGATATCGTCGTGTATATCGACATTGTTCTGGGCCAGGATGGCCCTTATGTTGTCTATCCTTGCTTTTACGCCGTTTTCAAGCGCTGTCAGCCTATTCAGCTCACTGTCCGTGTTGGCGCGGAAATATATGTCGAGCTTTTGGGCCGTGGTATTTACGATCTTGATTTTTTCGTTGTATATCTGTTCATAAAGCGCATTTTTAAGACCCAGGTTCTCGTCAGCGAGAATGGCCGCCCCATCCCGCGCCCGCGTAAAATCAGCGCGGAGCTTTTCGAGTTCCGCTTTGAGCGCTGCGTTCTCTTTAGCCAAGTCGCTGCCTTCAATAGCCTGCCGCTCAGACTCAAGCTCGGACAGAATCTCCTTTTGGCGGCGTATTATGCTTTTCAGGTTGTCTGCCGTCCCCATGTTTTCTGCTCCTGATATTGTGGCGCGCGCGTGCGTAATTGATGCAATAAATCCGTAGATAATAATATCATACCATCACTCCACAAGTCCATCTATTTTCCGAAAAGGCACCGGAAAATAATTTTCCGGTGCTTTGGCAAAATTATTCTATTAGTTTACTTTCGTCGCTTGCGCGGGCAATAACGGACAAAGCATCGAAATGTGTTACGGGGACTAACGTGTTATGAGACAACCGTGTTCACAGTTGAATTGACTTGATGAAGCGGACGAACGCGCGCATTGCGTCCGTAAGATAAGTGTTCTTTTTCCAAAAAACGCCGATCTTTGCCGGCAGGGGTTCGGAGAGAGGTATCTTGCAAAAGGCGTCGTCGTTTTCAAATACCTGCTCGTACAGAATTGTAACCGCCAAATTTTTCAGCATATACCGAATCGTGGGCAATTGGTTGGAGTGCATTACGACGTTCAGCGGAATGTTTTCGTATTGTCTGGAAATCACTTTGAAATGATAGGACCCTTGGGGGACCATGATAAAGGGTTGATTCCTGAGATCGCTCCCTTTAATGACTTTTTCGCTCGCAAGAGGGTGTTCCCGGCTCGCCCAAAACACCAAGTTCGTCTCAAAAATGAGCTTGCAGTCATAGGAGGGGTCCTCTTTTTCAATAATGCCTATAAAAAGATCAAGCAAGTTCTCTTTGATCATTTTGAGCCCGATAAGTGTGGGCGTCTCGTGAATCGTCAAATGTATTCCGGGGTTCGCCTCTTCGAATTTGGGAATGAGCCGTTCAAAGAAAAACGATCCGAGAATTGCCGGCATGCCGACCGTCAGAGTCGTTTTCCTGTTCTGTCCGAGCTCAAGGGCTTCATTGTAAAAATTATCAAAAGACGCCATAAATGTTTCGAGCATGTTTCGAAACAGCCGCCCCTCTTTGGTTAGGCATATCCGATTCCTGTTCCTATCGAGCAATCGAAATCCCAATTCGTTTTCAAGGTATTTAATTGCGGAAGTTAAAGAGGGCTGCGAAATATGAATGATCTCCGACGCCTTCGTGATATTCTCCTGTCTGCAGACCTCCAAAAAATATCTCAGATGGTTTATATTCATATTTTTTCGCCCCCCGTCGTCGAAACAGGTGCCACCCCTATTATCTAATACTGTGCTCCGATTAAAAACGTGACATCTTTGCGGCTGATTCGCCCTCCTGCGTCGTTGCAAAGCCTCGCCGAACCTCCGGGTTCGCCTGCGTTTTGCGCACCTATCCCCGTTAC
>JAIRSA010000179.1 GCA_031255695.1 Eubacteriales Family XIII. Incertae Sedis bacterium
TCAGTTACACAATATTCTTCTTCCCTCTGATGGGCGGCAGCGGCAATGTCACCATCACCCGTGTGCCCTTCCTCTCCTTGCTCTCGATCTCTATGCTGCCCTTGTGCTCCTCAATGATCTGCTTCGATATCGCAAGCCCCAGACCGGTCCCGCCGGCGCTCCTTGAACGCGCCTTGTCCACGCGGAAAAAGCGCTCGAACACCCTCGCCACCTCGCCTTCAGGTATGCCTATCCCATTGTCGCTTATGACGATATAGGCGCTCGGCGGGTCCGCATAGGCGTCTATGTCTATCCTTCCATCTTCACCTGTGTATTTTATCGCATTGCTGAGTATATTAAGCACCACCTGCTCGATGCGGTCCCTGTCCATCTCAAGCAGTATGCGCGTGTCGGCGTCGAACAATATGTTGAGGCGCTGATTCTTCGCCTTCGCCATCATCTCCACCTTTTTCACCGCCAGCTTCAGCAGCATTATCAGATCGCCCTCTTTCTTATGCCATTTTTCCTGCTTGTAGTCCAGCCTCGACAGCTGCAGGAGATCCTTCACGAGCCGGTTCATACGGTCCGCCTCGTCGTCCACGATCTTCAGGAACTCTGCGGCCGTCTCCTGGTTCTCCACGCCTCCGAGCAGCAGCGTCTCGGTGTAGCTCTTTATGGTCGTGAGCGGCGTCTTCAGCTCGTGCGACACATTCGCCACGAAATCCGTCTGCATCTTTTCGAGCTTCTGCTGCTCCGTTATGTCCTGAAGCAGCATTATCACTCCTATGTCCTGGCCCCCCTCGTCCTGGAAGCGGTCATAGCGCACCGCGTAGGTCGCCCCGCCGTGGGACATCAGCTCCATCGCCGCGCCGCTCTCGCAGTTTTTGCGTATCCTCTTCAGCGTGAGGTCCGTGTCGTGCCCCCCGACGATCTTGTCGTAATGCTTGGTCCTGATGTCCTCCTCGTCGAACTTCAGCATCTCCCGCGCCGCCGGGTTTGCGTGGATTATCTGGCCCGACAGGTCCACGGCGATCAGCCCGTCCGCCATATTCTTCAGTATGGCCGCCAGCTTGTTCTTCTCGTTGGAGATTTCCGAAACCGTGCGCCCAAGCTCGATCCTGAGCAGGTTGAACATCTCGGCGAAGCGCCCGATCTCATCGTCCGACTTGATGCTGACCTCCTGGCTGAAATCGCCCTGGGCCATCTTCTCCGCCTTCTCCGTCACGTCATTTATAGGGACAGTGATGCTCCTGGCAATGAAAAAGCCCAGCACCACCGTAATGGCCAGGGCTATCGCCATGGCGCGCACAAATATGAACCGCGACTCGTCCAGGGTCTCCCGGATGCTCGTCATGTCGGTCCTGAAATACAGCACGCCGTTTATATCGCCGTCCCTCCCGACAATGGGGAAGACCAGGTTCTTGACAGGGATATCCTCATTGTCGCGCATATACGTGGCGTCGAGCTCGCCGAACTCGCTGAATTCCCCGTTGAGCGCCCTGAAAATCAGCGGCTCGTCCAACAGGCCGTAGGCGCTGAGCCCCTTGTACTCGTTCGTGGCCGCTATTATCGACCAATGCGAGTCGATCACGAATATCTCGTTCTGGAGCGTCCTCGACCAAGCGTCCACGCTCGTCTGGATCTCCTCGCGGTGCTCAGCCGGGACATCGTAGCCCTCAAGCGAAGTCAATAGGGTTGTTTCGCTGACAGTCTTTCTCAGATTCGAGACAATAGAAGCATTGTAATAAGCTTCCAGCTGGTTCATTATGAAAACGCCTATTATGGATGTGGCAATAAAAACCAATAAGAGATAGATGAAAACGATCTTCCATCTGATGCTGCTCCACATTTTTCTGCGCTTTTCAGGCATTTACTAAGGCCTCCTGAAATAGTACCCTATCCCTCGTTTGGTCATGATGTACTTGGGGGCGCTTGAATCGTCCTCCAGCTTCTCGCGGAGCCTCCTCACGGTCACGTCGACGGTGCGGATGTCGCCGTAGTACTCGTAGCCCCAGACGTCCGTCAGGAGATCCTCCCTGGAAAACACCCGGTTCTCCCTCTCCGCAAGGTACTGCAGCAGTTCGAATTCCCGCAATGTCAGTTCGAGCGCGACGCCGTTCTTGCGCACCTCGTAGCGGTTCATGTCAATGGCGAGGCTGCCGAACTCCATCACGTTCGAGGCCCCATCCTTGTCCGGCTCGTCGAAGCCGAACCTCCTGATATTCGCCTTTATCCTGGCCACAAGCTCCCTCATGCCGAAGGGTTTCGTGATATAGTCGTCGGCGCCCAGCTCCAGGCCAAGCACCTTGTCCACCTCTTCCTCCTTCGCGGTCAGCATGATGATGGGCACTATGCTCGTCTCCCTCACCTTCTTGCAGATCTCGAAGCCGTCCATCCCCGGCAGCATCACGTCCAGCAATATTATGTCCGGCTTGGCGTTCAGGGCCTTCTCCAGCCCCGACACGCCGTCATAGGCCGTTTCGACATCAAATCCTTCCTTTTTAAGGTTGAACTGGATAATATCGGAGATCGACTTTTCGTCCTCAATTATTAAGACCTTCTTTGCTTCCATCATATTCTCCTGACAAAACTAAAACAGCCTATAAGCCTATACATTAGCCATTACAGATAATTCAATGGGTTCTTGGGGGTCCCGTTTATATGCACCTCGAAGTGCAGGTGCGGTCCCGTGCTGTTCCCCGTATTCCCTACATTCGCGATATGCTGGCCCTGGTATACCTTGTCGCCCTTGGAGACAAGCAGCTTGCTGCAATGCCCGTAGAGGGTCTCCCTGTTCGCGCCGTGATCTATTATCACGGTATAGCCTAGGGCGCCGTTCCATCCTGAAAAGACGACCTTGCCGCCGTCCGCCGCCCTTATGGCGGTCCCGCTCGGCGACGCGAGGTCTATGCCGTTATGGTGCCTGCCCCATCTCATCCCGAAGCGCGAGCTCAGCCGCCCACGCGTCGGATACTCGAAATATCCGAGGCCGATCAGCGGCGGCACCGCCTTCGTGCCCACCAGCACGACCTGCGACGATGGCTCTGCCAATGTCATGGATTCCAGTTCCTTCTTGCCCGTCTCGAACCCGTTCTGCTTCGTTATCTCCGCCGTGACGCGCCGCTCGCCGTTGGTGCCGGCCAGCTTCACGGTCTGCTCGCCCTGGTACATGGCGGAGGTGTCCTCATAGACTATGCCATAGGGCACCGGCTCCAGGTATGACGCCACTTCTACGGTCTCCACCGTGACCAGCGGCACTATGCGCTCCAGCTTCACCTCCGCGCCGATCTGCATGCGCTCCGGCACGATCTCCGGGTTGAGCTGCATCAGCTCCGCCGTCTTGAGCCCGTTCGCCTTGGCGATATCGGACAGCGTCTCGCCTTTCACGACCACATGCACCTGCTGCTCCACCGCCCCCGTCAGTATATAGTCCAGCACCGTATCCGGGTCCTCCAGGTTGGCCAGCTTGGTGTCTACCTCTTTTATCTGCACATTTTCGGCAAAGCCTATGCTCTTGTACTCCCTTTCCACCCCGTCGGCGCCTTCAGTGTACTGATCCTTGACAGTGCCCAGAAGCGCCTCGGCAGTCTCGGCGCTGTCGAGCACCGCAAGCTTCTCCCCGTCGGCCACGATGGCGTAGCCCGTGACCTTCATGTCCTTCATATATGTCAGATGGTGCAGCACATCCTCATGGCCGTCCATCTTCTCCCCCGACACGTATACCCGCCTGAAGCTTATGTCCTTCTGCGGATCTATCTTTATCTGGGCCTCATAGGCCTCAGAAAGCTTGTCGCCCACCAGGCCGACAGTGCTGTACACGATGTCCTTGTCCTTCACGAAGCCCAGCGGCTTGCCGTTATACATGTACTCATACGCGCTGTAATGGTTTATGACGCCGACAGCGCAGAGCGCCAGCGCGAACACGGTGCACAGCGCCGCCGCCGTAGCCCTCTTGTGCCTTTCGAAAAAGGCGCAGACAGCGTCCCAGCACCTTGCCAGTGCGCCGCCCGCCGCTTTCAGCCCCTTCGCAGCCGCAAGCGCCGCACAGGCCGCCGTGCGCCCCGTGGCCAGGGCCGCAGCCTTCAAGGCCGCCTTCGACCACATATACGCCGCCCGTGCCTTCCTGCCGGCCAGGCCGCACAGGCCCGCAATCCCCGAAAACGCGGCTATCGCCCATAGCGCCGCCGGGCTGCCGCTTTCGGCCGCCGCGCGGAGCCGCGCCAGCAGCCCCCCCGCGATATGCGAGGCGCTGCCCATGAGCCAGCCCGCGCCACGCGCTGCGGCGCCTGCGGCCCTCAGCGCCCAGGCCTTTGCCAGAGCCGCCGCCCTAGCCAGCCCGCGCCCGCAGACAGCCAGGCCGCCGAGGCAGTAGGCGAAAAAAACACCGGCCTTCTTCAGCGCCGGCTCAGATGCCCTCCGCGCCTTGCCAAAAAAGGCAAAAACGCGATCGACCGCCTGATCGATCACAGGGCTCGGCTGCTCGCGGCGCATAGAGCTATCACAAGGCTTATCGTCACGGGAAGCCAAAATTTTAGTTTTTTTTATATTAATACTCGACTTGTATGTTATCATATTCGTGGTTCTTCTCACATATCTTTTGCCTGTCATCATCCCTCTCCCACGTCCTAATTATACTTTGGCGCGTATAGCCGCCACAGCAGCGGCCATGCACGAAACTGTCATTGTACATTTGCAAGATGCCGGTACACGATGCGCCGTAGGCGGCAGGGCCGCCCAGCCCAACAATAAGCAGGGCGCACAAGATACCGGGCCAAAGAATAGCCTGTTGAATAGTACATTGATAGTATACTACAAACAGGCTCATTTTTCAAACCGTTTTTGCATTTTCGCATTATTTTCATGATAAAACTGTTATAATTCACATGACGGCCGCCGATATGGCATCCAGGCCGCGGCCGGCTTGGATAAAACCGGCTGGGAACCATGCGTCCCCGCGCCCCTGTGGCAGCCAGGCAGCAGCAGGCGCCGGCGGCGCTTGCTGGCGATGCTATATGCTGGCCAGGTGGCCGGCAAAGCAGGCGCAGCGCTCCCCTTTGTCCGTCGTCCCGGTGTCCTTGCATATGCCGCAGCTGTATGCTATGTCCATATAATCCACGGCGAAGTTGTTCTCCGTCATCAGGAAGGCCTTCTCCGACTTCATGCCCTCCAGCTGCTTCCGCATGGCCGTCACCCTCTGCGCGGCGTTCCCCGCGCCCGACAGCATGGTCTTGGAGATCTCCATGCTCTGCCGCATTATCGCGGCGTCGAGCCGCTTTATCTCCGGCACCCGCGCATAGACCTCCTCGCGCCTTGCGTCCGCGTCGCTCTCGGCCTTTTCCCTGAGCTTTTCGTATATTTTGTTCACTGCGGCGATCTGCTTCTTCGCGGCCGGCTCCCTCACCGCGCCGCCTCCGGCCCTCGCCCCGTTTTTCGCCCAGCCCTGCAGCACGGCGTCCACGTAGTTGATGTTCGGGCTATTGATCCCGCTCGTTTTGCCGCAGGCCGAGAGCACTGTGTCGATATCCACAGAAAGCCCGTCGAACCAGCCGTCCATGATCCGCTGCTCCGCCTCGGACGGGCTCCGGTTCATGCCCAGCGCCTTCATCACGCGCCTGTACTGGTTGCGGCGCAGGTCGTTCTCCTCCAGGTAGGCCTCCACGGCGCTGACCGTGTCCAGCCCCTTTTCGGTCCAGGACCGCACGAGCTTCCGCGCATATGCCATCATCGCGTTGGCCTTGCCGCGCCGCTCCGGCTTGCGCGCCGCATAGCGGTAGGCATATGCCACCACCGGCTCCGGCACGCCCAGATCCGTCACCCACGACACGGTCTCCTTTATGATCTCCGGCGATATCGGGCAGCCTACAGTGCCCTCCACCTCGCGGCACAACTCCTGCAGCTTGGTGTCCGACAAAAGGGCGCTCACATTCGGCGGCAATGCCTGCGCCGCCTTTTTCCTGCTGTCGCCCGACTGCTTCCGCTTCCCGTAGAGCATGCTCTTCAGGTTGATGAACTCCACGTCATAGCGGAGCCTGTCTTCGGGGTTTTCGTAGTGCTTCCTGACCGCGCCCTCGCCTTCCCAGTACGTCCATGCCTTGAGCACGTCCTCTGCGGCCATGCCCAGATGCTTGCCGATGTCGCTGTTGCTGATCTCCATGCCCAGCTCGGCATACATAAGTGCGAATAGATACACCTTCACATAGTCGCCGGGCGCGAAGGCCATCATTTCATTGATGAAAATATTCTCGATGTGCGTGTCGCCCATCAAATAGAATTTTATGGATTTTTCTTTTTTGAAATGCATAT
>JAIRSA010000187.1 GCA_031255695.1 Eubacteriales Family XIII. Incertae Sedis bacterium
CAGATCGTGCGGCTCCACAAGGCCGGGCACACGATAGTGCTGGTCACGCACGAGCTGGAAAAGGCCCTGGCCCACGCCGACAGGCTGGTGATCATACACAAGGGGAAGCTGGCGGAGGACGGCCGGCCGGAGGACGTGATCCATAATTCCGAGGCATACGGCGTGAGGATGCCGCTAAAGGATGGGGAAGGGGTCGGGCGGATGACATGGCTGGCATAACCTTTTTCCATTACATCCATAAAGATACGGCATTGCACAGGATGGACGGCAGGCTGAAGCTGCTGTGCGTGCTGCTGCTCAGCCTTGCGGCTGGATTCGCGCAGGAATGGCACCATTACCTTGCCCCGCTGGGCATCGCCGTCGCCGCCATTGCGGCTGCCAGGCTCCCGGTCGCGGCGCTGCTGAAGGACATGAAATTTTTCGCGGCCATTATCATTATCGTGCTCGTTTCGGACGCGTTCAATATACCGGGGGATCCGATCCCCGGCTTTCCTATTGCCAGTGTCACGATGCAGGGCGTGGAGGCGGGCCTGCGTTTCGCCGCGCGGCTGACCATCATCATCATGGTGTGCACGGCCATGACGGGGACGACATCGCTGCTTACGTTCAAGAATGTGATAGAATGGTATCTGCGGCCGGTCCCGTTCGTGCCGGAGGTGAGGGTGGCCACGATGATCAACCTTACGTTCGTGCTGATACCGGTGATATTTGACAGTTTCTCGGAGATGATGGATGCCCAGAAGGCCAGGGGCGTGCAGTCGAGGAAAAACCTGATAAAGCGGGTGGGGTTCATGGTGGTGCCCCTGCTGTCGCAGACCCTGCGCCGCGCCGACGAGATCGTGTACGCGATGGAGTCCAGATGCTATTCGGAGCTGAGGACGCGGGCGGTATTCAAGGCCCATGGGGCGGATTGGGGCATCCTCGCCCTCTGCCTCGCGGCCCTTGCCTTCGTGGCGCTTGCACGCTTTGCTGCGTGAAGGGAGAACTGCGGAGGGCGCAATCGGGGATAGGTGCGCAAAACGGCGCCTGCCCTCTCGGTAAGCCCCAGCCCGCTCGGTAAGTCCCAGCCACGCTAAAGCGTGGGGGACTCTCGAATGGCACCTTCCAGCCGGTTGCATAGGACGCAACCGGGGATAGGTGCGCATAAAGCGTGGGGGACTCTCGAATGGCACCTTCCAGCCGGTTGCATAGGACGCAACCGGGGATAGGTGCGCAAAAAGCGTGGGGGGCTTTCGAGTGGGCAGGCGCCGCCATATGACCGGGCTCTATACGTTGTGGCGGTATTCGTACGGAAGGACCTGCATCTCGCCGAAGTGCTGCATGGACACGACCAGGTTCAGGCTGTCCTTCAGGATCGCGGTCTGCATTGCCGGGTTGTTCGGCTCGCCGGCGTTGGAGCCGATGGGCACGTGCGGCGCCGAGATCCTTGGCGCCCCCTGCTGGCGCGCGATGGGGGGGAGTGCGGCAATGATGATGGTCGACATCCCTGCCTCCTCGCAGGCCCTCTCCACGATCACGGCGGAACGGTGGCATGTGCCGCAGCCGCCTGTGCATACCACTATATCGACCCCTTGGGCCTTCAGGCTCGCGGCTATGGCCGGGCCGGTCTCCTCCCGGAACTTATCGACATTGCCGCCGCCGCCCATGAAGCCGTACATGGTGCCGGCCAGCGAGCCGATGAAGCCCTCGTCGCGCAGCTCGCGCAGGCGGTCAAGCGGGAACATCGCGTTCACGTCCTTGTTTATGTCGGAATTGTCGAAACCGCCGTGGGTGACCATCAGCTCCGACGTCGGTATGTCGGAGGGGATCTCGCGGTACGAATAGTCGCCGGCCGTGTTGAACGGGTCCTGCTTCTTTTGATGTATGCCGCCGGCCGTGATAAAAGCTATCTTGCATTCGCTCAGCGGTTTCTTGAGCGGCGTCCACACGGGCGGCGGTGTTACTGGTGCAAAGACCTCGGATTTGAGGCCTGTGGCGGTTGTGAGTTTCATCTTCTATATCCTCCCTTGAATCTCTAGGCTATTTCATCGCTTTAATCGTTTTCAGCTGCCCCGATCGCCGAAGCGGATCCGGACGTTCCAGCCTCTGCGGCTAGTGCGCTTGCTGCGCTTGTTGCGGCCTCCCCGGCCACTGCGCTTGCTGCGTTTGCTCCGGCGGCCACGGCCGCCTTCGGCATTTCAGCTGCCCTGGCGGTCCCGGCTGGGACTGTTTTCATGTAGCTGAAGTAAAATTCTACCGTTTGGCCGGCTTCAAGCCGGCTGTCCGCGAAAATCCATCTCAGAGGCACGGTTATCACGCCCAGCCTCCCCGTAATGCTGATGGTGGCGCAAGTGTCGTTCACCTCTGTAATGACGCCGCGTGACAGGATGGGTACAAGCCCGATGCCCTCGTTCATGGCGCCTATGCCTGATCGGCCAGCCACTGGTTCCCGTCAATGACGGCCTGTGACCATTTGCGCTCTGCCGGCGCGATGGGTATGCCCGCCATCTTGGTCTTGAGCATGAGCTGCGCCCTGCTCGCGTCTTCGGGGCATATGGAGCTGCACGCAAGCACCTCGTTCTCGAAACCGCCCGCGTCCTTGTTTATCTCGATCATGGCATCCATATATTCATTGCCCACCACAAGCTGACCCTGGTAAGCGGAGAATGTGACGCCGACCACAGGGACGTTGCGGCCGCCAATGGCTGCGATATGCCCCGCGAAGTCGATGTGGTTGTTGCCGAAGCCCTCTGTCGTCACAATGGCGCCGTCGAGATCCAGGGAGCCGATCCAGCTGCCCAGCCGTTCAGTGACATACATCTTCTCGTCGTTGACCTGCGGGCTCCCGACGAAGATCACGCCTATGAAGTCGATCTCTTCGTCAGCGGCGAGCGCATGGACCAGGGGTTCGCGGAAATAATGGCGCGTCGTCTCTTTCGTGGCCGGGCCGATGCATGTCAGGGCGTGGATGCCGCCGTCAAGCACCTCGTTGGGCGTGAGCATGACCGGCACATTGCCGAGGTCCACGTTCTTCTGGCCGCCGATAACGCCTGCGGGCTCGTTGGGCAGCAGGATGTTGTCATGCATGGCGCCCTGGCCCATGATCTCCTTCACAAGGCATACACGGGGCAGGCCGCGCCTACGCGTGTCGTGGTAGGTTTTTGTGAACGCGGGCGCTTCGTCGGTGGCTTTCAGCACGTCGCGGATGGACTGGACAATAACGTCGCAGGCCGTGTGGGCCGCCAATGGCCCACGGCGCTCCATGCCTGTATTCTCCTGGATGGTGACATTGACGCGCACGATGATGTCGTCGTCGTCCGGCGCCCCCGGCCGCCCGAATGCCGCCTTCTCGTCCAGGTAGCCCTCGCATGAGCCGAATTCATGTATCTGGACACCTTTTTCGTCCAATCCGGTCAGGCAGAACACCACGCGGTCGAGGATCGCGGTTGTCCCTTCGCCTGTCTTGCCCGAACATTTCACGGCCACGGGCATGATGTCCATTATCGTGTTTGTGAATATATGCCGTTTTTCCGGCGTGATTATGTCCATCTCCACCTGCTTTACGAGCGGGCTGCTGCTGAGCGCCTTTTCCGTCAATGCGGAATCGATCGTCAGCGTGCCGGACGAAAACGATGTCTTCTTGCCCAGCTTGACGTTCTGGACGGAGTAGTATTTATGCGTGAGCGGATTGGCGGCGGGGGCTGTGTGCGCTGCCAGGCCGGCCGCCGCGCCCAAGGCTGCCGCCGCGCTGAAGCCGGCTGCGCCGGATGCCCCAAGTGCTGATGCCGCGCTGAAGCCGGCTGCACCGGATGCCCCAGGCACCGATGCCGCGCCGCCGGCCGCTGTGCCGGAAGCCGCTGCCACAGGGGCTTCTGCGCCTGGAACAGCGCCGCATAGGCCATACAGCGCCGGCCAGCCTGCCGGGAATGAGATGTCCAGGCCCTGCAGCGAATCGACATGTATGGTGACCGGGCCGCCGGGCAGGGCTGGGGGCGCATCGAAGTGCGCCGTGCCGGCCGCCGCGCCGAAGCCAGGTGTGGCGGGGGCGGGTGCCGCAGGCGCTGCCGCGCCGCAGGCCGTCACGCTGCCAGGCGCCGCACCGCCGGCCGCCGCGCTGGGCGCAGGCTTGGCAGCCCCGCCTTCGAGCATTGACGGGCGGAGCGCCGTAAGCGCTTCAACGTCGGCATTGAGCGTCATGCCCAGCACATCGCCGACGGTAAGGCTGCCGTCCGGTATGGAGAGCAGGCCTGAGTCCTGAAGATCGGCGAAGATCGTAGGGTCCTCAAGGTCAGCCTCGCTGATGACCGTGCCCTTGCCGCGCTGGCAGCAAAGCACGGCAGGCTCGTTTAGATATGCCATAGCTTTTTCTTTTGACATTGACATTTTGTAAATACCTCCCATGAACGAAATCCACTAGCTTTTTGAAACTGTCACATTATTATAATTATAACTATATATGCTTTCTGCGGATCAGGCCGGGGCCGGCCGTGCGCAGCAGGCTGTCTGTGCTGTGATAGACCTTGACGGGCAGCCTGTCCGCTATGGTCATGACTGTGTTTGTGCAGTCGCTGCAGTTGCTGATCAGCAGGGCGCGCGCGCCTTGGCGGTAGAGGGATATGACCTTTTCCGCCTGCCCTGGGCAATGTCCGGGGTTCTCGCATTTGCGCGTCCCGTTCGGCATCTGCGCCGACTGCTTGCAATGCTCTATCCCCGCGACTTCGCCGCCCATGGCGGCGGCGAGCTCCATGAGCCGCTGCTGGTCGGCGCCGCAGGCGCACACGAGCAGGCCCATCTTCTCATTGACGCGCAGGAACGGCATGGTGGCTGCCAGCCCGCCCATGGTTTTCGTGACGGGCGTGGCGGGCAGGACTGCCTTGCCCGTGAACGGGCCGCCGCCCAGCAGTTCCCCGAAGTCCTGCGACAGCCCGCCGGCATGCTCTATGAGCGCGCTCACGGGCAGCCCCAGAGGCACATCCATCAGGGGCACGCTGTTCCTGTCGCGGAAGGCCGCGCCGCAGTACTGGCCGGCGAGTGTGAGGTCCTTCGACATGACGGGCTTCCTGTGCTCCGCCGCGTCGGCTATGCGGGCTGCGGTCTCCACATTTAGCACGACGCAGCCTGCCTCAAACGGCAGCTGATCCGGGCGGAGCAGTACCCCTGCCACATCGCGGATGGCCGCGCGTTCTTCGCCGGAGGGGTAATGATCCTCAAGGAAGTGTATGGAGATCTTGTCGGAGCGGTCTATGACGCCGCGCAGGCTGCGTATCGCCTTTGCGTGCTTCTCCTTGATGGCGATGGCGCCGCGCTCGGCCTGCACCGTGCGCATGGCGTGGAGCATGCCGCATATGGCGCGCGCTGGATCGCTCTCCAGCAATGTGATATTGTGCCGGAGGGTGGGCTCGCATTCTGCCGCGTTCAATATCAATAGCCCTCCGGGGCCAAGCGGGCGGGCCAGTTTTGCGGCCGTCGGGAAGCCTGCGCCGCCGCAGCCGACGATCCCGGCCTCTTCGATCATTTCCAGGACGGTGCTGCCGCCTATCGGCACATAGGCCTCGCCGCCCGCCGCGCCGGAGCCTGCCACGGGACTTGCCGCCGCGATGGGGCCGGAGCCCGCAGCCGCGCCAATGCCGGAGCCCGTCGCCGCGCCAATGCCGGAGCCCGCCGCCGCGACAATGCCGGGGTCCGCAGCCGCGACAATGCCGGGGTCCGCAGCCGCGCCCTGCCCTGGCGATATGTCCAGGCTGGGGCCGGTCGCTTCGACATCTACATACAGGCTGCATACGGCAGCCACCTCACCGTCCACCGAAGAGTGGACGTGCGCCCCCAGCGCGCCGTCAGGCTTTGATGCCAGGCGCTGCCCGCGCGTGACCGCCTCGCCGGGCTTCACGGAAGGGACAGCAGGGCGTCCGACGTGCTGTGCTAACATAAAACGGTATCTCATGCCAAAGGTCACCCCTTTCGATTTGAATCGGGCGCGGCTGCCCCCGCAGCCTTGGCGCCCTTCGTCGGCGCTACAGCCCCGGCCGCATCCGCCGGCGCCGCAGCTCCAGTTGCATCCGCTGCCCCCGCGGCCTTGGCGCCCTTTGTCGGCGCTACAGCCCCGGCGGCCCCAGAAATCCCCGAAGGCACTTTGGGCGCCACCGGCGCAGCTGCCCCCGCCCTGAAATGCGAGAACATTATGGGCATATACTCGGCGCACCTCTCCTTAATGGAATAATTTCCCTGGTTCAGGCACCAATCGTATATAAGGGCCCGCTCGCACATCGTGTAGTACCAGACGATCTCGCGCGCGGGGACGGAATCGATGATCTGTCCGCGAAGCTGCCCCTCGTTGACGATGTCGTTGATCATGCGGTAGTATATCCTGTTTTCGTCAATGAGCCTGCGGTTCTCCCGCGCCGTCAGCTGCGACGAGTAGAGCCATGACAGCAGCTCGACATCGACGGTCCTCTCCACCAGATCGAGCAGGACGACGTTCATGTAGATGAGCTTGTCGTAGCTGTCCATGTCCTTGTCCATCCGCTCGCCAAGCCGGGCGTACTCGCTGTCAAGGATGGTGGACAGGGTGTCCAGCATCTCGTCCTTCCCGTTGAAATAGTAATAAAAAGAGCCCTTCGAAGTGCCGGACAGCATGATGATGTCGTCCACTGTCGTAGCGTCATAGCCCTTCTCGTGGAACAGTTCCCAGGCCGCCGTGACTATGCGCTCCTTGACGCCTTGTTTTTCCGCCATGAATTTATGCCTCCTTTTGCCTCTTCCAGCAAGCCTGCCACTAATACTGTTCTCTGATTAAAAACGTGACATCTTTGCGGCTGATTCGCCCTCCTGCGTCGTTGCAAAGCCTCGCCGAACCTCCGGGTTCGCCTACGTTTTGCGCCTAGCAGGACGGCAAATCATCGCGCAAATCTTATCTACGTTCTAATCGGAGAACAGTATAATACGCCATGGTTTTGGCGGCAGGCAAGCATTACATCTGCCCGCTGTGCTGTGCCGTATTGCGGATGAGGAACCCGTGCTCAAGCGGGTCGTTCTGGTCAAGCAGCCAGTGGTTGTAGCCCGTGATGTAGGCCTGGCCTGTTATACGGGGCACGATGCTGGCTATCCCGCCCACCTGCGTCTCTTTGACGGCAGAGCCGCGGAATGTCATCCCCGTAATGCTCTCGTTGACGATCTCCTCCCCCAGAGCGAGCTGCCCCTTGGCGTAAAGCTCCGCGATCTTGGCGCTCGTCCCCGTCCCGCATGGGCTGCGGTCGAACTGCCCGTCGCCGAATACGACGATGTTCTTCTGCAATGCGCCTGGCGTGTCGGTGGGTCCGAAGAATTCGACCAGATCCACCGTGGAGATCGGCAGCAGGGGGTGGCGCACGCGTATGTCCCTGTTGATCGCGCTGAGCAGCCCCATGCCTATGGCGACGAACTGGTCGATGGCGCTGTTGTGGAGGGGAAGCCCGATCCTCTCGGTATCGACCAGGGCGAAGAAGCTGCCGCCGAAGGCGATGTCGAAAGGTATGGCGCCGTAGCCCGGCACGCCGACGGACAGAGCCTCCTTATATAGGAATGAAGGGACATTGTATATGCTGACTTCCTTCGCCCGGCCGCCCTCGACGCGCACCTCTGTGCGGATCATGCCGGCGGGCGCCTCTATCAGGACCGTCGTTACCGGCTCCGTGACCGGCACAGCGCAGGTCTCGACCGCCACCATGGCCGCCCCTATGCTGCCATGCCCGCACATGTTGAGATAGCCGCCGCTGTCCATGAATATGACGCCGATGTCCGCCTCCGGGCTGATCGGCTCCGTCAGAAGCGCGCCGAACATATTGTTGTGCCCGCGCGGCTCCAGCATAAGCGCGGTCCTGAAGTGGTCAAGCCTGGATTCAAGGAAATGCTTGCGATCCATCATTGTGGCGCCCGGAATCTGCGGGAAGCCGCTGACGATGATCCGCGTCGCCTCGCCCATGGTATGGGAGTCTATGGTCCAGAAATTGTTTTCGTATTTTTCAGGCCGTATCGCCCTGATCATGTTGTCCAGCCCCCCTTGCTGTGATATATGTGCCATCCCGGCGGTCCGGCACTGGCCGCCTACCGCCGCTGCCGCATTTTCTTGCACCCGCCGCTGCATTTGCCTGCACCCGTCGCATTCGCTGCCAGTGTGCCTACCGCGCCCGCTGTCCGGTGCGCCCGCTGCCGCATCTGCCGCGCCCGCTGTCCGGTGCGCCCGCTGCCGCATTTTAGTACTAGGTTCATACTACGGTCTAATAATATATAACTATATCATAGCTGTAAATTGATGTCAAGGGAATTTATCAAGGTGAATAGCATTCCAAATAATGCAACAATGCGTTGAATTTGCGCGAAATGGGGATTTTTTTATAAAAATCTTCACAAAATATATAATTTGTGTTACAATAAGATTTAAGATGCAGGGAGCGGCCAGCGGGACACAGAAAGCGGATTTGCCGGCCATGCCTGCACGGGATCAGCACGAAGCAGAAAACTGCATATTATCTAAGGGGGATAAGCAGAGCTGCGGTTCTAAATGGGGGCAGATTAATGGGGTATGAAAATAGAATCAAGCCGGTGTATTTGCTGGCATTTTTATTCTTTTTCATGAGTTTCATGGGGTGTTCGGGTTCAGAGTCAGGCAGCGCTGCCGCACAGGACGGGCCGCCGCGCGACTCGACGCCTGTGGTCTTGGTGCCGGAAGCGGCAAATATCGATGTTGTCCAGAACGAAAAGGCGGTATTGGACTATTCAAACGCTTCGAAAGGCTATCTATGCGCGACTTCTTTGATATCGCCTACAGTCGTAAAGGTCCTGGTCGATTTTGCGGGTACGCAGTACCAATACACGCTTTCCGGGACAGGGTTCGATGTCATACCGCTTTCCTGCGGCGATGGCCTCTATTCGGTGAGCCTGTGGGAGAACGTGTATGACGACCAGTACGCGGCGATATTTTCGCAGGACATACAGGTCCAGCTTGAGGATCAGTTCCTGCCTTTCCTTTACCCAAACCAGTTTGTGAATTTCTCGTCGGGCGACAATGCCGTCGCGCTGAGCGGCGAGCTGGCCGCCGGCGCCACGGGCGTTGTCCAGGCGATCGAGAAGATATATGGCTATGTCGTGAAAAACATCGACTACGATTTCGACAAGGCAGCAAACGTGAAGCCCGGCTATTTGCCCGTCCCCGACCAGACATTGCAGTCCCAGAGCGGCATATGCTTCGATTACGCCGTCCTGACCGCAGCCATGCTGCGCGCCCAGGGCATACCTACGAAGCTGGTCGTCGGGTACGCAGGCGCGGCCTATCACGCATGGATCGACGTCTATTCAAATGAAGAGGGGTGGATCCGGAAGGAAATCTATTTCGACGGGCAAGACTATGTCCTCATGGATCCGACCTTCGCGTCGGCAGGCAACGGCAAAGCTGACGTATCCCAGTTCGTGGGCGACGGCAGCAACTACAACCCAAGATTTGTATATTGATTTGATTGCGGGGCGCAATCAGAAAGGGGTGGCGGTGGTAAATACTGTCAGAAAGAAAGAAATGGCTCCGGGGGAACTATCGGTCTTTTTCTCTAACCTGAAGCTTATCTATCGCTCAGGCATAGCGCTGGACGATGGGCTTGAGATCCTCCAGGCTAATACAGATAACGACACGCTCAAGGCGCAGATCACGAGGCTGAGGGCGGCTGCCGCGGACGGCGAGCCGATCCACATGGCGCTTGAGACGATGGGCGGCGTGCCTGAATATGCGCTGTCGCTCGCGGCCATAGGCGTGGAGACGGGGCGCATGGACGCGACGATGGAAAGCCTGGAGGTCTTCTACGCCAAGAGGGACGCGCTGAACCACAGCATACGTTCCGCGCTGGTATACCCGCTCAGCATGATGTGCATGGTATTTGTCGTGGTGCTGGTGCTGCTGACAAAGGCGATGCCGGTCTTCGAGCAGGTTTTTGCGCAGCTGGGCTTCGCGATGACCGGGCTTGCCGGTTTCCTGCTGGGGCTGGGGGAGGCATTCAGCAGGTACACTGTGTGGATCTGCGGGGTGCTGATGGCGCTGGTGGCCGCAGGGGTATTGATGAGGATCCTGCCGGCGGGGCGGCGCGCGGCCAAGGCCCTGTTTGACAGCTCGCCGTTCACGAAGCGCCTGTCCAAGGAGCTGTCGGTGCAGCGCTTTGCGCTCGCGATGTCCACGATGCTGGGCTGCGGGATAGACTGGAACATGGCCCTGGAGATGGCGCGCCCGCTCATGTCCAACAATGAGGCGGCCGAAAAGGTGAATTCCATACATGAGGGCATGCTGAAGGGGATGTCGTTCCAGACCGCCCTGGAGAGCAGCGGGCTCTTTCCGGGCAGCGCGATGACGCTGCTGTCAATGGGGATACAGACGGGCACGGACGCAGACGCGTTCAAGACGATAGGCGAGTCCATGGCTTTAGGCACGGAGCGGAGGATGGAGCGGCTCGTGGCCGCGATAGAGCCGACGATGGTGTGTATAATGTGCATATTGGTGGGGATGGTGCTGCTGTCGGTGATGCTGCCGATACTGGGCGTCCTCACGAATATGTAGGCGTGCCGCAGCGGCATGAAAGGGGCTGAAATGCGAGGGACAGCGTCAATAGCGTCAATATTGCTCAGGGTGCTGAAGTCCAGGTGGCTGTATATCCTGCTGTTCGGCGCGGCGATCGCGCTGGCCTCGGCGATAACGCTGAACGGCATATCGAAGCAGGCGGACGAGAACCAGGTCGAGTTCCTGCAGAACGCGGTGAGGCGCAGCGCGGTGCAGTGCTATGCGCTCGAAGGGCGCTTCCCATACGATATAACGTACCTTGAAGAGAATTACTCGCTTATAATAGACAGAAGCAGGTATAATGTGCATTACGAATTCGTAGGAGGCAACCTTATACCGCAGATATGGGTGTTTCCTATAGTGCAGGGCTGATATGCCCTGCCATGCCCAACGCTTTGGCGGCCGGCGCTTTCGCGCGTGGCGCCATGAAGCAGCCAGGGGGGCTTAGGCGGGCGCGCCGCGCCGCAGGGCGGCCGGGCTGAAGGCTGGCTGGCGCAGGGGCTGGGGGATGGAATGAAACGAAGGCATATAGTAGACATTTTGATAGTGCTTGCATTGTTCGGGGCCTACGCGGCCGGGGCGCTGCTGCTCAGCGCCATCGGGGCCGATGTGTATAAGGGCGCCGCCAAGAACATGCAGGAAAACTATGATATGAGGACAGGCGCTTTGTATATAGCGGAGAAACTGCGCCAAAGCGATGTGGCGGGCTGCGTGAGGATGGGGAAGGTTTCCGGCGCGGACGCCGTCGTGCTGATGGACAGCAGGCCGGGCATGGGCTATGAGACGTGGATATACGTCCATGACGGCGACCTCTGCGAGATAACGGCGCCGCCAGGCGCTGAAGTGCAGTTTTCTGCTGGGCAGGCGATAATGCCCATGCGCGGCATGGAGCTGGAGCTCGTTTCCGGGCGCATGCTGCGCATAAAGCTGACAAGCCCTGAGGGCAATGTGTCCAATGTGGATCTCAGCCCCAGGACGGACTGGGCGGCCGCCGCCAGGGCCATTCCGGATGCCGGGGCCGCGTCAGGCGCCGGTGGAGGGACCGGGGCCCTTCCGGGTGCCGGGGCTGCGTCAGGCGCCGAAGACGGGGCCGGGGCCCTTCCGGGCGATGGCGCCGGGGTCGGGCTGGATGCCGGGGCCGCGTCAGGTGCCGGGGCCGGGCCGGATGCCGGGGCTGCCATGGGCGCAGGCGCGGTTTTCGAGGAGGTGCGCAGATGAGCGGCAATTCTTCACATTCCCGTGCCTTCTTCCTGGAACTGGTCATAAACCTCGTGCTCTTCATGCTGTGCGCGGCCGTATGCCTTCAGGTTTTTGCGCGCGCGTTCGCGAAGAGCGACGAGAGCAGCGTGCTGGCCCAGGCCACGCTGAGGGCCCAGTCGATCGCCGAGGCCTTCAAGGCGAGCGGCGGGGACCTGGGCTTCGTCATGGACACGGTGGGCGGGGAAGCCACCGCCGAGGGGCTGGTGCTTTATTACGACGATGGGTGGGCACTGACATCCGCCGAAAGCGCCGTATACACGGTGGACTGCCGTGTGGATCTGGGCAGCGCCCCTGCCAGCGCCGAGATAACCGCATCGAAGGGCGGCGAGAGGATATTCGGCATTACTGCCAAAAAATATCTGGCGGAGGTGAGATCGGATGGCTGAACAGACCGCTAAGAAAAAGAAGGCGTTCGCGGCAATGGGCATAGGCGTCACATCGCTGCTGACGATCATGGCCGTCCTGCTCCTGACATCGTTCGCCGTGATGGCGCTCATGTCCGCGAAGTCGGACATGGAGCTTTCCGACAAGGCGTCGCAGGCGGTGAGCAGCTATTACGAAGCGGACTGCCTCGCCGAGGAATGGTGGGCGGGCCTGAACGAGATGCTGAAGGGCCAGGCGGGCGGCGCGTCGGAGCGTATGCTGGCGGACGCGGGCTACGATGTCGAAGACGTGGATGGCGCGCTCATTGTGAGGACGGCCTTCCCCATGGGGGAGAAAAAGAATCTGGAAGTGGCAGTGGAGGTCTCGCGCGAGGGCAGCGCCACGGTTTTGAGCTGGAAGTCGGTGCCAGTATACACGCCGCAGGAATAACAGGGCCGGCCTTGGCGGGCCGCATGCATTATAGTAAATTTTATTGAACATCAGCAATAGGAGAATTGATATGGATGTTAAATCTATACTTAAAGAAGTAGTCAGCAGAGGGGCGTCCGATGTGTTCATCGTCGCAGGCAGGCCGATGAGCTTTAAAGTGGGCAGCCAGATCGAATCGCTGGACGGGGAGGTTTTCCTGCCAGACAAGACTCTAGAATTCCTTACCGAAATATACAAGCTGGCGCAGGACAGGGACATAAGCGCATTGCTCAGGAAGGGCGACGACGATTTCTCGTTCGCCATACCGGAGGTGTCGCGGTTCCGCGTGAATGCGTACAAACAGAGGGGCTCGCTGGCCGCAGTGATCCGGGTGGTGGCGTTCTCGCTGCCGGATCCGGGTTTCCTGAACATACCGGAGCAGATATTGGAGCTTTCGGAGAAGCGGCATGGCCTGCTGCTGTTCACCGGCCCGGCAGGCAGCGGCAAGACGACTACGCTGGCCTGCCTCATCGACCGCATCAACAGCACCAAGAACGGGCACATAATAACACTGGAAAACCCGATCGAATATCTGCACAGGCATAAGATGAGCCTGATCAGCCAGCGCGAGATAGCCATCGATACGGAGGGCTACGCGGAGGCGCTGCGGGCGGCCCTGCGGCAGAGCCCGAACGTGATACTCATAGGGGAGCTGCGCGACGCCGAGACGATCTCCATAGCGCTGACCGCTGCGGAGACCGGGCATCTCGTGATTTCGACGCTGCACACAGTGGGCGCGACGAATACGGTGGACCGGCTTGTCGATTCATTCCAGGCCAGCCAGCAGGGGCAGGCGAGGATGCAGCTTTCGATGGTGCTTCAGTCGGTCGTTTCCCAGCAGCTTGTGCCGGCAGTGGACGGGACAGTCGTCCCCGCCTTCCAGATCATGCACTGCAACAATGCCGTGCGCAATATGATCCGCGAAGGCAGGACGCACCAGATCAATTCCGTGATAAGCTCAAGCGGCGCGGAGGGCATGGTGGATATGGACGCCAGTCTGCTCAAGCTGTACAAAGACGGGATAATCACCGCGCAGGAGGCGTTGGTGCACTCGCTGACGCCGGAGTCCATGGCCAAGCACGTAAATACGCCGGATAAGCTGTATTTCTAAAGCGCGTCAGCCGGACCGGCAGTTTCCGCCTGCCCGCAAGCCGTGCTTTGGGCATTGCCGGGTTCTGGCGGGGCAGGGCAGGCATGCAGCAGGCGCAGCTTCGCGGCGCGGCTGAGTTTTTTGATGGCGCGTTCGCGGCGCAAGGCCTCGCTGCGCGTGGGGAATGACTCCACATGCGCGAGCCTGACCGGCAGCCGCGACCTCGTGTATTTGGCGGCCGTGCCCGCATTGTGGGCGCGTAGCCGCTTTTTTAAGTTGTTCGTCCAGCCTGTGTAGAGTGTGCCGTCGGCGCATATCAGTATGTAGACATAGCTCTTTTCTTCACTCATTTCCTATTCAACCCAGTGTGCGCCCCGCTGTGCCATGTGCAGACGGCTGGAAGGCGCCATGCGAGCATTCCCCGGCTTCAGACGATGGGATTTACTGCTGCGCCTAACAGGACGGCAAATCATCGCGCAAATCTTATCTACGTTCTAATCGGAGAACAGTATTAGTCCAGGCCTTCGCGCTTGCTGAACACAGTCAGGAGGGCATTGACGACGAAGGCCAGGGCCGCGACGGCGATGACCATTATAAAGGATGTGAAATATTCGCCGCCTGCCGCTTCCTGGAGCCTGCTCGACATGAGAGGCCCGACGATGCCGGCCACGGCGAAGCCGAAAGTCGCTGCGCCCAGTATGACCTGGAAATTCTGCGGGCCGTAGAACCTGTTGACCACGGCCGAGAGCAGCGTGGTGGTCCCGCCGTAGCTTGTGCCGATCAGGGGCAGGCCGATATAGATGAAGGCTGCCGATTCGCTGATGGCCCCGAACAGCAGCGAGAGCCCGCCCAGAAGCATGATGGCTGTGTTAAGGGCCATGGCGTTCCTGCGCCCTATCAGGTCGTGGAGCGTGCCGATGAGGGGGCGCCCGACGCCGTTGAAGAGGGAGACTATGAGCCCAAGCGTGGCAAGCATGCCATAGCGCGCCGCTATCGGAGCGGCGCTGTTTATGACGAGCAGGCCGCAGACGCACATCAGGATATTCCAGATGAACAGCATCCAGAAGGGCGGCCGCGCCGCAGCCTCCCTGAGCGTCAGGTTCCTAGGCGCCGGTTTGGCGGCGCCGGCGCCGCCAGCTTGCCCTTGGGCGCCAGATGCCCCGGCGCCGCCAGCCTGCCCTTGGGCCGCGGGCTGCCTGGGCGCGCCTGCGGCCGGCACAGGCGCACCGCCCGCCAGATCATGCGGCCCTGGGATTTTGACGAAAAATGAGCCGGCGATCAGGACTGTGGCCATAAGCGCGCCCAGTATGGGGAACACCATGGCTATGCTCATATGCTGCACAAGGACATTGACGAGGTTGCCAAGCAAAAGCCCGCCTATGCCGAAGCCCAGAAGCAAGACCCCTGCCGCCATGCCCGTCCTGCCGGGGAACCAGCGCGTGACGGTGCCGATCAGGGTATTGTAGGCGAGGCCTACGCCGCCCCCGCCGAAAACGCCATAAAAGATGTACAGCACCCAGAGGCTCTTTGTGGGCGCCCCTGCGTCCATCAGCAATGCGATCATCATGAAGCCTGCAAATATGATTGCAGCCGAAATCAGGATGATCGTCCTGTGCTTGATCCTGGCGGCCAGCTTTCCCGCGCTGAAGCCGCCTATGCAGAAAAAAACGATGGAAACCGTAAAAGTCATTGAGATCTGTGTCGCCGTCCAATCCGCGTAGATCGCCGTGAGCGGGCTGCGGAAAATGGACCAGGCGTAAATAAGGCCCAGGAAGAGAAGCATGACAGTCCCGGCCGAGAGATAGATAATGCGCTTATTGTTTTTCATTATGCCCCCATATGCATCGGTGTTGATGAGTTAACGTATACCCCTGGGTGCCGCGCGGGGGCGTGTTCCAGGGCCTCTAGACTGAGGAACCCGGACTTCATGCCCCTAGGCGCTGTGCGGTGGCAAGGCCCGGCCGCAGCTACGCACCCAAGAATAGTATAACATGCAGATGCCGCCAAAGCAAACGCCATACACTGCAGAAGGCTCTATTTCTTGTTGTACTTACTGCCTCAACCTGCTATAATATGGAAATAGACACAGGCCCAAGAAGACGGGAGAAGATTAGTGATAGTTAGCCATAAAAGCTGATATATATTTGCCTGATAAAGTGGATGGAAAAGGATGATAAAGTTTTAGGAGAGATGCCGGAATGGTAAAGACAACGCAGGAACAATTCATAATGTGGTTGGAATCAGCACATGAGGATCAACAACTCGAATTCAAAGAGGCAAAGAATCAGATGTCAGAAGAAGATGTTTGCAAGTATTGTGTGGCTATCGCTAACGAAGGCGGCGGGCAGATGATACTTGGCGTTACTGATAAAATTCCTAGACGGACAGTGGGGACATTGGCATTCCAAAACATTATCAAAACCACACAACGTTTGCAGCAGTTACTCGGGTTTCGTGTGGATGTGGAAGAATTTTTTTATGATGGCAACAGGGTTGTGATCTTTCATATTACATCAAGACCAAGCGGAACAGCGTTGAATTATAAAGGTCAATATTTGATGCGATGTGGCGCGCAACTTCTTCCTATGGGAGATGAGCAATTAAGAAAAATTCATTTTGAATCGAAAGAAGCATGGCTTAATGAGCGTTTCGATTTGAAATATTCCCCGCAGGACGTTATAGAACTGCTTGATACGCAGGCTTTCTTTGAGTTATTGCACCAGACTTATCCGACAGAGCGCGGTAGCGTATTGGAAAAGTTGGAGCAGGAACAATTGATATTTAGCCATGGCGAAGGTTACCTGATTAGCAGAATATGCGCATTGCTGTTTGCAAAACGGCTATCTGATTTTGCGGGTCTGGAACGAAAGGCTCCGAGGGTTATAGTATATAGAGGCACAGACAAACTCGGAACTGTATTAGACCAGCTGGAAACGAAAGGCTATGCAGTTGGATTTCAGGGGCTTATAGGATTCATCGCATCCCAACTCCCGCGCAACGAAGCAATACAGGACTCTATTAGACGTGAAGTGACACTTGTTCCGGATGTTGTAATCAGAGAGCTTGTAGCCAACGCGCTTATACATCAGTGTTTCGACATATCGGGGGCTTCGGTCATGATAGAGATATACTCTAACAGAGTGGAAATATCCAATCCGGGCGAGCCTGTTGTGCCGCTGCGACGCTTTATTGACAGCTATAGATCAAGAAATGAGCGGCTTGCCGATATTATGCGGCGTATTGGAATCTGTGAGGAGAAAGGTAGTGGTATAGACCGCGTTATTGCTACTGTTGAAGTGTATCAGTTGCCAGCCCCGGAATTTACGAGCACATTTGATCGTACAGTTGTTAAATTGTTTGGGTACAAGCCATTTGACGAAATGTCCCGCGATGAACGCATCCGTGCTTGTTATCAGCATGCCTGCCTGAAATGGGTAATGAACGAACAGATGACCAACAAGTCTCTTCGGGAACGATTCAAAATATCTGAGGGGAAGAGCGCTATCATCTCACAGGTCATCTCATTCACCACTGATGCAAAGTTGATAAAAACCGATTATACGGCCGGGGGCTCGCGAAAATTTGCAAGATATCTTCCGTACTGGGCATAGGCTTATTTAATGCGTATGTGTGAAATGAGGGCGGCAGTAGCCGAAAAGCGCATATTATCAATGGTTTTCTTATTTAATCGCAAACATTTGTTTGTGGACTGAACGATTGAAATATATGGAAATTTAATTTAAGCGCAATATGCTGTAGAACGGTCTTAATAGATAGAATCTTTGCGATACCAACGGTTTGCTTATTTAAAGACAATCTGTTGTGGCGGGGTTCTTCATGCTTGAAGCGGGCAAAATATGGATACAAGAATAGTAAGCAAACGTTTGGCAGCATGGGGTAAATGGAGGGGCGATATGATCAAGGTAACGGGGCAGTTCAACACTGCAATCTGCTACACGGGCGGGCTTGAACCTGCCGCCGAAGCGCAGATAAAGGCGGTATGCGACCGCGAGGAATTCGCGGGCTGCAAGATCAGGATAATGCCGGACGTCCACGCAGGCATGGGCTGCACCATAGGGACGACGATGACTATTTCCGACAAGATCGTGCCGGGCATGGTAGGCGTGGACATAGGTTGCGGCATGGAGACCGTGGAAATAGCGGAGCGCGGGATCGACTTCGCCGCGTTGGACAGGCTCATACGGAGCGAGATACCTTGCGGGCGCGAGATCCGCAAAATTGAACACGCGCTGAATGCGGAGATCGACCTGAATGCGCTGCACTGCGTTTCGGAAGTCAATGTTGCGCGGGCGAGGCGGAGCATCGGGACGCTTGGCGGCGGCAACCATTTCATAGAGATTGACCGCAGCGACAGCGGTGGGCTGTATCTAGTCGTCCATTCGGGCAGCCGCCACATCGGCAATGAGGTCGCGCGGTGGTATCAGGAGGAGGCATACCGCGCTCTCTGCGGCAGGGCCAAAAATCAGATCGCGGAAATGATCGCGTCGATGAAGGCCGAGGGGCGAGAGCGTGAAATCGCCGAGACCATAAAACGGCTAAAGAATGTGGAAAACGACACCATACCAAAGGACTTGGCCTACGTCAGCGGCACCCTGTTTGACAGCTACATCCACGATATGAAGATCATACAGCAGTTTGCAGTGTTGAACCGCAGGGCGATGGCTGAGGTCATACTGCGGGGGATGGGCCTGACAGAGATCGGCCGCTTCACGACCATACACAACTATATCGACACGGATTCCATGGTATTGCGGAAGGGTTCGGTGTCGGCGGATCGCGGCGAGCGGCTGCTGATCCCGATCAACATGCGCGACGGCAGCCTGATCTGCGTCGGGCGCGGCAATGACGAGTGGAACCGTTCTGCGCCCCACGGCGCCGGCCGGCTGATGAGCCGAACGGCGGCGCTCAAAATGCTGTCTATGGATGAGTATAAATCCGAAATGAGCGGCGTGTTCACCACAAGCGTCAGCCGCGACACGCTCGACGAGGCGCCGATGGCCTACAAGCCGATGGACGAGATCATATCGCATATCGCCCCGACCGCCGAAGTTGTCGAGCGGCTGCGCCCAGTCTACAATTTCAAAGCTAGCGAATAACGGCGCCCATGCCCCGCTATGCGCGTGCCGGGCGAGCGCCGGCCGCGCGGGGGAATCGCCCGGCACGCTGATGCAGAAAACCTGATGACAGGGCAGGCAAGCACCACCGCAATCCGTACTATAGGCTGCTGCGTTCTGCGGCCCAAGCTGGGCAAGCCCCGCCAGCTTGGGCTGGCAGCGCGATTATCCGTTACCGCCCCGCCAGCCATCTGCCGGCTATCTGCTGAATTGCGTCGGGCCGGCGGGGCAATGCATTGATTCATTGGCTTATGCCTAGGATCAAGCGTAGTAAGGAGGTGCATTTTGAAGACCAAACTGTTATTCCCAATGTTCGTGGCGCTGGCGTGCCTGCTCTTTATGTCGGCAGGCGCGGTTTATGGCGCCGAAGGCGACGTGCCGCCGCGGCTGGATCGGGTCGCATTCATGACAGAGGCCGGCGACCAGACGCAGATCGGGCTGATCGGCGCCGAATCGGCCAGCTGGAGTTCCGACAATGCCGCCGTGGCCGAGGTTGACGGGAACGGGCTCGTCACCGCGACAGGCAAGGGCGACGCGACCATTACGGCCGATGTGGGCGGGACGCGGCTGACGTGCATCGTGTCCGTAGGCTACAAAGGCATGAACCCGGCATTGCCGCCATCCTGGCGACTGTTCGTGCCCGACGGCGAGCCGCGCAATTTTGACGGGGTCATGTATGTCTACGGCTCGAAAGACATCTATGGCCAGGGCTCATGCTCCGACAGCTACCATGTCATCTACAGCGCGGATCTGGTCCATTGGACCGACGCGGGCGAGTCCTTCAGCGTCCGGGATCTGCCGCCCGGCAACGAGCGTATGACCAGGCTCTGGGCACCCGACTGCGTCTACAACCCCGTCACGCAGAAATATTACCTTTTCTCATGCGGCCGGGATCAGGACGGGAAATACTTCATCGCCGAGAGCGACGTGCCCACTGGTCCGTTCACTAACGCCAAGGAGATCACCTACATGGGCGAGCGGATCGGCAACATCGATCCAGGCGTCCTGGTTGACGACGACGGGACGATGTGGCTGGCGATAGCGGGGACGGAGGCGCAGGAACGCCCCATGCCGTTCGGCGGCAGGTTCCGGTACGGCAAGCTCGACCCCGCGACGGGCTATTCCACAGTCGTCGAGGGCAGCGTGATAGACGTCCACGACGCCATGATCGCGGACGGCTTCCACCCATTTGAGGGGCCGTCGCTCAGGAAATTCAACGGCACATACTATCTGATCTACGTTTCGTCGCGGGACGGCGCCATAGCGCCATCCAGGATAAGCTACCTCTACAGCGGCGATATCAGCAAGAACGAGTGGAAATACGGCGGCACGCTCATCGACACATACGATCTGCTCGCAAATGTGAATGTGCATGGCTCCATAGAGTATTTCAATGGCGAATACTACATATCATACCACAGGCTGACGCCCGGCGTGGGTTCGCGCTCCTTTGTAATGGAAAAAATTTCCATGGACGCCGACGGCAAGTTCATACAGGCCAAGGTCAGTTCCTCCGGCGCCAAAGGCTCGTTCAATTTGGGCGAGGACATCAAGGCCGCCAGCGCCTGCGTGCTGTCGGGCGGACGGAACGACAGGCGCTTCGCTTCGAGGCCGGCGAATACGTCCCCCACAGGCTATGAGCAATACGCCTACGGCTATTTCAATGCGCCGGGGCAATACTTCGGGTTTAGCTCGCTGAATTTCGGATTCTCCGCGAGGCTGGCGTACATAACGGCGAAGACGACGGCTCCTGGTGCTGTCGTCGAGTTCAGCACCGCCCCGGACGGCCCCGCCTTCGCCACATTTGAATTGCCGGATACCGGCAATGAGTGGCAGGAATTTTCATCAGCTGTGACTGGTTTCGTGTGGTTCGTCCAGGACGTGTATGTGCGGCTTAGGGATGCACCGGAGTCAGGGCGGGTGGATTTCGAGCAGTTCAGCGTCAACAACCGGCCTAAGGTCGATCCAAACACGCCACGGCTGGACCGCATCGCGTTCATGACCGAGATCGGCGAAGAGACCCAGATATCCATATCGGGCAATCCCGGGCCCGTGGCATGGAGTTCTGACAATGAGGCCGTTGCGACTGTGGACGGCAGCGGGCTGGTGGCCGCTGTAGGCAAAGGCGACGCCACCATTACGGCGGAGACGGGCAAATACAAGGTCACCTGCATCGTGTCCGTCGGCTATGAGGGGCAGAACCCTGTCCTGCCGCCGTCATGGCGCCTGTACGTGCCGGACGGCGAGCCGCATAACTTCAACGGGGTCATGTACGTCTACGGCTCCAGGGATCCATACGGTTCAGGTTCGTGTTCGGAGAACTACCATTCGATATATTCGACGGATCTGATACATTGGACCGACGCCGGCGTGTCGTTCTCGCTCGACGACCTCCCGCCAGGGAACGAGGCTGTGTCCGCGCTATGGGCGCCGGACTGCTTCTACGACCCCGCGACGGATAAGTACTATCTGCTGTCATGCGGCACGGACTATGACGGCAAGTATTTCATAGCGAGCAGCGATTCCCCTAGCGGCCCGTTCAAAAACGCCAAGGAGATCACGTATCAGGGCCAGCAGATCGGCAACATAGATCCGGGCGCGCTGGTCGATGACGACGGCACCATATGGCTGGCCATCGCAGGGAACGAGTCGCAGGAGCGCCCCATGCCGTTCGGCGGGCGGTTCCGCTATGGCAAGCTCGATCCCGCGACCGGGTATACGACTGTGGTGGACGGCAGCGTGATAGACGTGGAAGACACCATGTACGCCGACGGCTTCCATCCCTTCGAGGGCCCGTCCCTCAGGAAATTCAACGGGATATACTACATGATCTATGTGTCGTCCCGTGATGGCGCCATCGCGCCTTCGAGGCTCAGCTATCTCTATACAGACGACATCGGCAAAGGCGAATGGACATATGGCGGCACGATTGTCGATACATACGATCTGTTGAGAAATGTCAATGTGCATGGTTCCATTGAGTACTATAAGGGCGAGTACTACGCCGGTTTCCACCGCCTGACGCCGGGCGTGGGTTCCAGGTCGTACCAGATGGAAAAGCTCACGATCAACCCTGACGGCTCGATCCAGCAGGCCGGGCTGACATCGTCCGGGCCCAAAGGGGCATTCGTGCTGGGCGAGCGCATCCAGGCGGCCAGCGCCTTCATGCTCTCCGGCGGGAGGGAAGATCTGCGCTTCGCCGCCAGGCCGGCCGAGACATCCCCAACGGGCTACGAGCAGTATGCCTACGGCTATTTCGATGCCGTGGGGCAGCATATGGGCTACCGCTACATTGATTTCGGCGAGGCGGCAGGCGGTTCCATCCTGGCCTCGGTCAGGACGGCCGGCAGCGGCGCGGTGCTGACGTTCAAGGACGCCCCAGACGGGGAGGTTATCGCAGCGTTTAGCCTGCCGGACACCAAGGGCGAATGGCAGACAGTGGCGGGCGGCATTGTGGACGGGCCCGCCGGCCTGCAGGAAGTCTATGTGGAGCTGACGGCGCCGCCTTCAGCCGGGCGCGTGGATCTCGACTGGTTCTCGTTCGGCGGCAAGGCGACGCGTGCGGAGATCGAGGCGCCTGCGCGCATAAACACGCGCTTGAAGGCACCGGTGCAGCTTGATTTCCTGATAGACGGGGCGGGCTACGAGTTCAGGTCCTCAAATCCGGGCGTGGCGAGGGTGGACTATAATGGGCTGGTCACGCCGGTCCGCGCCGGCAATGCGGTCATAAGCATAAGGACGCTCGACGGGAGCGGGCTGGTCGATTCAGTCATGATCAACGTCACGCCATAGGCGGGCGCAGGCTTTTGCGGGCAGCGGCCCCTGCGCTGCCCGCGCATCCAGTTTGAGGCAGCAGGCACCGGCCCTCTCAGGCAGCATATACAGCAGGCACCAGGCCTCCCGCAGGCAGCACACACAGCAGACGCCAGGCCCCCGCAGGCAGCGAGGGGCCTGGCGTCTGCATAACGCCGTATTTATGGAATCATTTTTCTTTTGAAGGACGGGAGCTTGTCGCGGAATTCCTGGGCAGACATGACATCTATTTCGTCATAATAATATTTGTTGCCATCAGGCCGGTTTTGTTTACGTAGGCGCTTAAGGGAACCCCTGATTGACATGAAGGGGTTGTTATGGTCTTCGGGCACGGCTCTTGGCGTCTTGGAGACGCCATTGATGGCTTCGGCATCGCCCTTGTATTTGAGCCCGCCATTGATGGTTTCGGTGTCGCCTTTGCCTTTGGGTCTATCGGCGGGCGGCGCAGCCTCATCCCGGCGTTTACTCGCTGTTTCAGCCACTACCGCCAGCATGTCCACGTGGGCATCGACTTCATGCCCAGTTTCGTCGATCACGACGAAAAGCTTGACATTAAGTTTGCGCAAAAAGCGCAGGGCTTCGAGCTCTTCGCGGCATTCGTCTGAGAGATGGCCATGGCACTCGTTTGCAGGCGGGTCTGGGCATACGCAGGCGGGGCTATAGGGTGCTGTAGTGCCGGCATGTCTGAAACACTCGGGAAGGATGCGCTTTTCCAAGCTGATATAACTCTCGATGGCCTTAAACCTTATAGACTTAAGCAGTTCGCTCTGTTCAAGCTCCCGGTTCTTCTTGAGAAGTTTTTGGCTTTTCTCGAAAAGCGCTGTGACATTGCCATTTTCGCAGTAATCCTGAATCCGCTCGCAACGTAATTTGGGATTGGTTTTTTTCTCTGTCATCTTTTGCGCGAACCCGGATTTGAACTCTATAAATGCTATACCGTCATGTATTAAGGCTAGCCCGTCTGCAGATGTGGGGCGGCCTTTTTCGTTGAATATACCTTTGCAGATTTGATCAAAATTGTACAGCTGTGTGTCATCGTATACCAATGAATTTGGCCCATCCCCGATTTTGGAAAGTTTGGTGAATGAAGCCCGATAATTATCGTCCCAATGTTGATGTGCGTATTTTTGCAAAACCTCTATGCCCATGGCTATTCTCCAAGATTATCCAAATAATGGTCGCGCAAAACCTTCATTTCTGACAGATACTGCAAAAAGTCCTTGTATATCGCCCCCATGTCGTCAGTTACGCATTTGTACTGCACGAACCCGTCATCGAGCGCTTCTGTGCGGTAGAAGTTCGTCTTGCCGATTATGTCGTATTTCCGCATACAAGCATCCAGGGCCAGCATGAAATTGGGGCTGTGGGTTGTCAGCAGCACGTTGACGTCCAGTTGTTGGACCAGCAGGGCTATGATCTCCGCGAAGCTGTTTTGCCACATCGGGTGCAAGTGTATCTCCGGCTCGTCCAGAATGAGCATCGTCGCATTGTCGATGAGGCCTTTTTCTATCAGTATCTTGATGATCGCAAACATCTTTGAACCCGTCGCCATGTTGGAGATCTTCAGCCTGGCACCATCATGGACATAGTAATCGCCGTCCCGTGCGAACTCGAATGTGCCGGGGATGATTTTGTCGATGTGCCCCTTTATCGGCTTCAGCGATTCGTCTAGGAGCGTCTGCTCGAATATGGAAGGTTTGCCGCTGCGTCTAAGCACTTGCCATAATTTAAAGTTATGGTGACCAATAGTTTCGGGACCAAATGTAGCCATCGGTGTCGCACGCTTCCTAAACTGAGGGGAAAAGGGTGAAGGAAAATCAGAGCCATAATCCAGGACAAAGGGGTCGTCGATCATATAGGCACGCTTGTACGGGGCATAGTTAAAAACTGGCTTCTTGTCATCGACGATCTTGTTGCCGGCGATTCTGCACTGAAAGAAGATGGAATCACCGCTCGACAGTTCGATGCTGGATGTCACGCCATGAGACCCGACAGGCTGGATCTGGTTGGCGAACTCGAGCTGAAGGGTCTGATTTATGCTTTCCCTTGCGTAGGCGGTCAATTCGGGATCTTTGTTGATATCGGCAAGAAGCCGTTTCAATATGGAAACAGCTTCATCCCTTCTTGTATTGAAGAGTTCATCAAAATCATCGGTAGAGGATGGCATTTTTTGATCACGCAATGCAAGGTGAAATCCACGCCTAAAAATACCACGATCATAAATCAAAGATTTGCGGTTATTAAACGCCCTTATATCGAAAGCCTTCAGCTCATCCGCCAGTGCGTGTATGTTTACAGAGTTTGAGTCAGACATTGTAAAAGAAAAAGCTAAAGGGCGTCTATTTCTAAAGGTTAAAGATGCCATGTTTGGATAATCGGCAAATAGCTTTTTATTCTTTGCCAAAAGATCCCCAAACCTCCAATCGTATAGAAATGCGGAGATATCGTCCACCCGCTCCTCAATATACCTATCACTATCGCGGTCAGCCTTTTGCTTCAGATCGGATACGGCATCCAAAAGCGAATAAAGGGCTTTGCCCACCGTGGTCTTGCCGGAGTTGTTCTTGCCGGTGATCACCGTGAGGCCGTTCAGAGAGAGTGTCGAATCCTTGATAATGCCGATATTTTTCAACCTTATATCCATAGTGGCCTCCTGAAGCCAGCATTGCCGTCATAATTAAGTTGCCATCCCCGCAAAGCGGGGCGTCAAACATACATAATAATCGTGTTATGGTTATTATATCAGGGCAGCCCGCAGATGGCAAGGGCGTCTTTCTGGGCAGAAGGCGCTATTTCGGCTCGCTATTTCGGCTCTATTTCTTGTTGTACTTATTGCCCCAACCTGCCATAATATGGAAATGGGTACAGGCTCAAGAAGACGAGATAAGATTGGTGAAAGTTGGCCATAAAAATGGACATATTTAATGGCTATGTGTGAAACGAGGGCGATATGATCGAAGATCATACAGCAGTTTGCAGTGCTGAACCGCAGGGCGATGGCTGAGGTCATATTGCGGGGGATGGGCCTGACAGAGATCGGCCGCTTCACGACCATACACAACTATATCGACACGGATTCCATGGTATTGCGGAAGGGATCGGTGTCAGCGGATCGCGGCGAGCGGCTGCTGATCCCGATCAATATGCGCGACGGCAGCCTGATCTGCGTCGGGCGCGGCAATGACGAGTGGAACCGCTCTGCGCCCCACGGCGCCGGCCGTGTACAGCCATGGACCAAGCGGCCATGACCATACGACCATGCGGCCATGCGCCAGCATTTAGATTTTCCTGATGTTGCTTGAATTTGGTCTGATTGGATGGTATAATCCATGTAAAAGCTTTGAAGGGCTATTTCAGTGTGGCATCCGAATGCTTTCTGCTAAGTTAAGGCGAAGGCTGTGTTGTGGATGCTTTTTTCGATGGGCAGCAATTTTTGCCAGGCGTTTATGGAGTAGTGTATGTGCAATCATTTGGAACATCAGTGCTTGACGCTTAAATTCAAAAGACGGCGTTCGGAGAAGCCCAATCCGCCAGCAGGGGATCTCGCCGGGGCAAGTCAGGCTCTACCGGATGCGGTGGGCGGAACGCATGATGCGAACGAGTATATAATGTTCGGCTATTACGGTCATTTACAAATCGAAACACATGACAATTGGCAGAAATTCAATCCCATGGAAACTCCATATGCCTACTATTCACACATGCAGGATTTTCCAAAACAAGAATATCAAGACGAATACCCCCTTAAACTGATCGGTACGGGGCCATCGGCAGCATTGAAAAATCCTGAGGAAGAGGGATATTTCGGACATGGCTACAAACCTGGCGGGGCAGAAGGCCAACATTTTATAGCAGTCGCCATGCTGCACCTTTCGCAGGAGACGGTCAAGCAGTCCCTAGAGACAGGCAGAGCAGAAGCCCTCGCTGCAGTTGTTGCAGGCCCGGAGGACGCCATGGCCATGCATGTGAAATGGCATATCATAGAATCAGTCAAGGAACTGATGGATGACGGCAACTTTGGTACTGAAGACGGCGGGAATTTGGCACAGGTGTTTAAGGCCATAAACTGTACGGTATATTATACAATCGGTTTTCCGGACATCGTCATCATCTTCCAGACGAAGCGCCTCGACTGGGTGTCGGATATCTGCTATGCATTAAGGGCTCGCAGCGTGGACGCAGCAGGCGTGGATACGGGCAAACCTTTTCTAAGCGCATCCTATCTGTTATGTGGTATGCATGTGGCTTCGAAATTAGAGAGCAGCATTGATGAAAGTGTGGAAAACTTAAGGGCTTCGATCCGTTTTCTGCTGAAGCAGGGTAAAGTACCGAAGTTGTTTTTCCATGAATTTATAAATAAGATGTCAGAACGAAGGGTTGGTGTCCAACTCAACGAGTTCGGGCAGATGTACGGCAACTCTGATGTGCTATGGATACCTGACGCCCCCTTAGACGGCAAATTATTAAATGAATACATCAAAATGGATGGACTGTTGAATCCGGCCGGCGCTTTTTACAATGAATGGATTGCGATGATGCGCACTTCAATCAGGCGCGTTTTCGAAGAAGCGGCCACGATTGATCCTAGCAGGAAGCTGTGTCCCATTGATGCAGATGCGGATGTAGTTCCAGACAGGGGGGCGGAACGGCTAATACTGAGGTGGCGACAGAGCCTAAAGAGGTATTGTCGAGAGAGGGATCGCATTTATCTAATCTCAGCAAATGCAATGAATGCTGCGGGTGGGCAGAACGGTGGTTTTAAGTTTGAAGAAAACAGCTCCCGCATGCTCAAGGGCGCTGAGCAGATGGCGAATTTATACTATGACTTGGCGCGGAGTGCGCATGCTTATGATCTGCGCTCCATGCTCGATCCGACGCTTAGGGTCTTTCGTGCCAATATGC
>JAIRSA010000177.1 GCA_031255695.1 Eubacteriales Family XIII. Incertae Sedis bacterium
CTTGCAAAAGGGTGGGACGGTGATCATATGCAACTATTTATTTTGGGAATCATAGCAATAGGCGGGGGGCTTCTGTTTATATACTACGCCCTCCATCGCTGGCCGCCGAAAAAGGGCGGCGGGGCCCGAAGCCCCAATGAGGGCCCTGATGACAACGGCAAAGTCATATATCTGTTTGGGCCGGAGCCTATAGGCACCGAAAAGGCGGGCAGCGAGGAAGACAAAGGCGGGGTCCCCAGGGATCCGCCAGGTAACGGGGATTAATCTTGGAAGGCAAAGAAGGCAAAAAAAAGATTTCTTCAAAAAAATGGATTTTTGGCATTGTCCGCTTCGCCGCCGCAGTTTTGCTGGCGGTGTTCGTCGGCCTGGCTGTGCATGCCGACGAACTGGAGGGGACAGACGAAGCGGCATTGTCGGAGTGGGGGGGCGACGCTGCAGCCAGCAGGCTGGCCTACGAAGCCACACACAGCTTGATTGTGGATTCCGCGGGCATACCCCGCTTCACGAATTATGTAGACGGATATTCGATGGCCGTGCCGGTGGGCATGGCTGTCGACATGTCTGACTCAGGCGTCAGGGCCGTCCTCGACAGGCCGGATCTGCGGATCGAGGTGTACAAGCAGCCGTATGGGCGGCTTACGGGCATATCCAAAGATATATATATAAAATATTTCAATTCATGGATCTACAAAGACCCATACTATGACATCACGTTCGACGGCGTCAAAGAGTGGGAAGACGGCAAGGACGCGGCGGCATTGGCATGGCAGAGGGAACCGCTCTCGACCATACCGATAGACAGGCGATACTATGTCGCGCTGAATGTAGGCTTCCCGAACCACGACTATATCTACACGATCCTGATAAAGTGCAGCTGGCCCATTTCCGAGGAAAGGCTCATCGACGAATACATGAGCCTCGCCGAGGGCTTCGAGATCATACGGCCGTCGCAGCCGCCCTATACCATTGTCAGGGGCAAGGGCCCGAGGGCCGGCATGAACAGCGAGACCGCGCAGTTTTTCAAAGAATATTTCCTGGAAAAGGGGAAAATGCTTTGGGGCCTGTTCCATCCCGACGCCCCTTCGAGCTTTGAAGGCTTCAAGGGGATCGAAGAGGAAGTGGGCTTCAAATTCCCGCTGGCCCTGTGCTATACAGGCATCGTGGAGGGCGAAGAGGTGCACCCGCGCCTTGGGGAGGCCCTAGAGAACGCCAGGCGGGAGGGGAAGATCCCCGAACTGACGCTCCAGACCGTGCCGGAGGAAAAGCGGAAATCCGGCAACATGCTGTATGACATCCTCAACGGCGAGTACGAGGTGTATATCCGCGACTATGCGCGCAAGGCCGCCGATTTCGGAGCGCCCGTCCTCTTCAGGCCCGGCAATGAGATGAACGGCGACTGGTGCAACTATTCCGCAGTCCATATATCCCTGGACGCGGAGATATACAAGGCCTTCTATATATACCTGTTCAAGATCTTCGAGGAGGAGGGCGCCGACAATGTGCTCTGGATCTGGAACCCGAACTCGCGCCCATTCCCCGATTTCCGCTGGAACGACGGCATATGCTACTATCCCGGCGACGAATATGTGGATATAATCGGGCTTACCGCCTATAATACAGGCACATACTACGAGCATGAACTGTGGCAGAGCTTCACGGAACTGTACGATGAGGTCTACTACAAAACTGCGGCCGAATTCAAGCAGCCGCTCATGATCACCGAATTCGCTTCAAGCAGCATAGGCGGCGACAAGGTGGCATGGGTCAAGGAAATGTTTGGCATTATCGGGTACTATGACAGGATAAGGGCAGCGATATGGTGGAGCAGCAGCGATCTGGACGCCGATGGCATGATCGCCAGGCCGTACTATCTGAATGAGACAGAGGAACTGACGCAGGTATTCCGCCAAGAATTGTCGGAGACATTGATGAGGAACGCCTATGAAGCCATGCTGTACCGCGAATAACCCTGGCCGCAGATTCTTTCAGGCGCTCGGCACTGTGAGGTTCCTGGAGGCGCTGGCGCTGGCCATGATGGTTTCGCTCAAGATCCTGTTTTTCTATGCTTTGGTCGACATACAGTCATATTTTGCGGCAGTCTGGCTGACGGGCTGTATTTTTGCGTTCCTCCTGTTCTCTTCATTCCGCAGCAAGCTGGTGCCGGCAGCCATATACTTGCTGGTTTCGGCGCTGATGTTCATGGACGTGACGTATTTTGCGTATTTCAATAAGTACCTTTCGGTGAATGTCCTAGGCGCGGCGGCTGTGCTCGGCGATATCGGCGACAGCTTCCTCGCAGTGGTCAGGCCTGAGTATTTCCTGCTGTTTTTCGATGCGGCGGCGCTGCTGGCGGTCCTGCTGGCCAAGGGCCTGTGGCGCCGGTGGGCGCGGCGCGGGCTGCCCGGCGAGGGCGAAGAGGCCGCGCTGGGCGCAGGCGCCGGCGGGGGCGAAGGGGGTGCTGGCGCTGGCAGGATCGAGGGATGGCCAGGCGGAAGTGGGGATGACGACGGGATTCGCCGGCCGCTGGCTGAAGGCTTCGGCGGGGGCCACGGCAGGGGCGGAAGCGAAGGCGCTGGTTCCAGCGGGGACGCAGGCTCCGGCGGGGGCAGCGACGAGGGCGAAGGCGAAGGTTCCGGCGGGGGCGGTGAGGCGCCTGGCTGGAAGACCGGCGGCGGGGATCCCGGCGGGGACGGAGGTGTAGAGGCGCCTGGCGAAGGCCCAGACGGGGGCGAAGGCCCCGGCGGCCGCCGGGCGGCAGCCGCAGCGCGGGCCTGGGGCTGGCTCGGCCGGCATAAGAGCGCGGCCCTGCTGGTGGCCCTGGCCGCCTTCATAATCTGGAACCCCTTCGGCGCACAGGCGCTGACCGCCATCGCCAACCAGGAGATCGTCACCTACCACATAAGCGACGCATTGGGAGGCGTATTCGGCGGGGCGCCCGCGCCAGACGGCTTCATGGAACTGATCGCCGCCGACAGCTACGCCGACGAAAAGCACGGCGAGCTTTTCGGGGTGGCGAAGGGCAAGAACCTGATCATGATACAGGTAGAGTCGCTGCAGAACTTCGTCGTGGGCCTGCGCTACAACGGCAAGGAGGTGACGCCCAACCTGAACCGCCTGATCGACGGCAACACCGCGTATTTCGACAGCATATTCCACCAAGTGGGAGGGGGCAACACCTCGGATGCCGAATTCGCCGTCAACAACTCGATCTGCGGCACAGGCAAAAGCTATACCTACAAATTGTTCCCCGGCAATGTGTACCGCGGCCTGCCGGTACTTCTGGGCGAAAAGGGCTACAGATCCAATGTATTCCACGCCCATGAGGACAGGACATTCTGGAACAGGCAGGAGATGTACGAGGCCCAGGGCTTCGGGCGGTATTATGGGGGGCTCATCGGCAGGGACGGGGACTACCTCATGACGGAATGGATGGGATGGGGGCTTGCGGACTCGGAATTCTTCGCGCAGACGGTCCCATTTATGGAAGACATACCCTCGCCGTCGTACAGCTTCGTCATATCGCTGTCGAACCACCATCCCTTCCAGCCCCTTGAAAAATACAGATTCATGGACATATTGCCAGCGGATCAGCGCACCATCGTCGGCAATTACATCCAGAGCGTGGCCTACACGGACTATGCGATAGGGGAATTCCTGGACGGGCTGAAAGAGGCGGGGCTGTATGAGGATTCATTGCTGGTCATATACGGCGACCATCAGGGGATGCCGGTGGACGACAGGGTGGACAGCTCCATGCAGAGGCTCTTCGGGATAAAATACGACTATGACGTCATGATGAACATACCATTGATAATATCATTGCCGGAAGGCGCGGACATAAGGGGCACGGTGGGCACGACGGGGGGGCAGATAGATTTCCTGCCCACGATCGCCTACCTCATGGGCTTCGAGGAGCTGGACACGCTCTACCTGGGGCATAACCTCATGACGACGGAGGGGGGCTTCGCCGCAGTGCAGAGCTATATGATCAAGGGTTCGTTCATAGAGGGCGAGACCGTGTACGAGATGTCGCGGGACGGCATCTTCGAGAATGGGCGCGCGTGGAGGCGGGGCACAGGCGAGAGCGTCCCCCTGGAGGAGTGCCGCGCCTCGTACCAAAGAGCGCTTCAGATAATAGACGCGTCGGAATATATATTGGAGAATGACTTGCTGGCCGGCGACTGGCGGGGCCTCCGGGCACAGCCCGGCGGGGCCGAGGCGGCGGACCGTGCGGGCGCGGGCACAGTCGCAGGCTTCGAGGCGGGCCGCAGCTACATGGGCGCAGGCGCGCCGGAACGGGGGGGATCATGAGCATATTTGCTGTAGCGGATCTCCATCTTTCCATGTCGGGCGAGAAGCCCATGGACATATTCGGCGCGGCATGGACGGACCACGCCGCGCGGCTTAGGGAGAACTGGCTGCGCGATGTAAGGGAAGAGGACACCGTCATAGTGGCCGGCGACATTTCATGGGCGCTCAAACAGCCAGACGCCACTGCGGATCTTGAATGGGTCTCCATGCTGCCGGGCAAGAAAGTGTTCGTAAAGGGGAACCATGATCTGTGGTGGAATTCCGTGACAAAACTGAATCAGTTCCATCCGGGCATGTATTTCCTGCAAAACACCTTCTACGCGGCGGAGGGCATCGCCATCTGCGGCTCGCGCGGGTGGCTGTCCCCAGGGGACGAAGGCTACACCGAGCACGACGAAAAGATATACAGGAGGGAGCTGTCGCGGCTCGAAGCCTCTTTGAAAGCGGCGCGGGACGCGGGTTTCGACGAGATAATAGCCGTTTTGCACTTCCCGCCGACCAATAGGATGAAAGAGGAGTCGGGGTTCACGGGGCTGATGCGGGCCTACGGGGTAGGGACTGCAGTCTATGGGCACCTTCACGGCGTGGAGGTTTTCGGCAATGGCCTGAAAGGCTTCCATTACGGGACAGAATACCATCTCGTATCGCTTGACTACCTGGAATGCGGCCTGCTGAAGCTGCGTTAGAAAGGCGGCTGGACGGACAGCCAGTAGCTGAAAAGCGGCCGGACGCCCAGCTGTTAAGGTGCGGCCGGCTATTGAGGGGCACCAAGCCATTGAGGGGCGGGCTGCCCGTCCCACACAAGGGGGAATGGAAATTTGAAACGCGTGACAATCATCGTCCTTGACAGCCTGGGCATTGGCGCTTTGCCAGACGCTGCCGATTACGGGGACGCGGGCGCCGACACATTGCTGCACATCCTGGACGCCGCGCCGGGGATAAAGATACCGAACCTGCTGTCCCTGGGGCTGGGCAACATAAGCGGGGCGGCCGGGGGCAGGCTTGCGGTGGCGTCGCCACGCGCCGCACACGTGCGCCTCGCCGAGGCATCCAAGGGGAAGGACACTATCACCGGGCATTGGGAGATAGCGGGCCTATTCACCCCGGAGCCATTCAATACCTTCGAACATTTCCCGGACGCCTTCATGAAGGGCTTCGAAGAAGCGATAGGTGTGGGGACATTGGGGAACTTCCCCGCATCCGGCACGGTCATCATAGAGGAGCTGGGCCCGGAGCACGAAAGGACAGGCAAGCCGATAGTGTACACCTCGGCCGACAGCGTCTTCCAGATCGCGGCGAACACGGACGTGATACCGCTGGAACGCCTCTACGGGATGTGCGAGGCCGCGCGCGGGATGCTGACGGGCCCGCTGTCGGTGGGCCGCGTCATCGCGCGCCCCTACATCATCAAGAACGGGAAGCGAACCAGGACGCCGGAACGCAGGGACTATGCCGTCTCGCCCCCGCAGCCGACGCTTCTCGACAATATAAAGGGCGCGGGCAAGGCGGTATGCGCTATTGGCAAGATAAGCGACATCTTCAACGGCCACGGGATTACGGAATCCATACACACCGACAGCAATGCCGACGGGGCGGCGCGCACGGCAGAGGCGATGCGGCGGGATTTCGCCGGCCTCATATTCACCAACCTGGTGGACTTCGATTCGAAATTCGGGCACAGGCGTGACTGCCTGGGCTACGCTGGGGCGCTTGAGGAATTCGATGCGGCGCTGCCGGGGATCATCGCGGCAATGAAGGAAGGCGACATGCTCATACTCTGCGCCGACCACGGCAATGACCCGGCGCATGCGGGCTGGGACCATACGCGCGAGGCAGTGCCGGCGCTGATCTTCGGCAAGGGCGTGCGGGCAGTGGATCTGGGGGTGCGCGAGAGCTTTGCGGACATCGGCGCCACAGTGGCGGAAGCCCTGGGCGTGGCCCCGGTGCCTACAGGCAGCAGTTTCTACAGCCAAATCGCAAAAAACTAGCCATTATTGCGGCCAGGCGGCGCACGGGCGCGGCCCTGCTGCCCAGGCGGCCCGCCGTGCAGGCGCATTGGCGGGCGCAGGGAGGCGCGGGGATCGGGATTGGCAGCGGGGGCGCTGCCTGGAGCAGGATTGGCGGCGGGGGTGCCGGAAAGGGGCTTTTATGGACATGTACGGCATTATACAGAAAAAACGCGACGGCGGCACATTGTCGGACGGGGAGATCAGATATTTCGTTGACGCATACACGGCAGGCGCCATACCCGACTACCAGGCGGCGGCCCTGCTCATGGCCATGTTTTTCAACGAACTGTCGCGGGGGGAGATCTTCGCCCTGACACAGGCCATGCGCGATTCGGGGGACCGGATCGACCTTTCGTCAATAAAGGGCATAAAGGTCGACAAGCACAGCACAGGGGGCGTGGGCGACAAGACCACGTTCATCGCCGCGCCGCTCGCGGCAGCCTGCGGCGTGCCGGTGGCGAAGATGTCAGGGCGCGGGCTGGGCTTCACGGGCGGGACCATCGACAAAATGGAGTCCATACCGGGCATGCGGACAGGGCTTGGGACGGACGAGTTCGTCAGGCTCGTGAAAACCGGATCCATTGCTGTGACCGGCCAGACCGGACGCGTGGCGCCAGCCGACAAGAAAATCTACGCGCTTCGCGACGTGACCGCCACGGTGGATATCCTCGGCCTCATAGCGTCAAGCGTGATGAGCAAAAAGCTGTCGTCGGGGAGCGACGCGCTCGTGCTGGATGTCAAATGCGGCAGCGGCGCTTTCATGGAGACAGTGGCAGACGCGGAGAAGCTTGGGCGCATGATGGCCGATATAGGGGAAGCCGCAGGCATGGAGACCGTGGCGCTGGTCACCGACATGCAGCAGCCGCTTGGGCATGCGGTCGGGAACAGCATCGAGGTGATCGAGGCCATAGAGACGCTGAAGGGCAGGGGGCCAGAGGACATAACCGAGCTGTCGCTTGAGCTATGCGCATACATGCTGCTTCTCGGCGGGAAGGCATCTTCGCGGGATGAGGGCCTGGACAAGGCTGCCAGCGCCCTCAAAAGCGGCGCCGGGCTTGCGAAATTCCGCAGCTTCGTGGCAGGGCAGGGCGGCGATCCGAGGGCCATAGACGATTACGGGCTGTTCCCGCAGGCAGCGTTTGCCGAGGAGATCAAGGCCGCCGCCGGCGGCTACGTCACCGGCCTGGCCGCACGCGGGATCGGCAATGCCTCCAGAGAGGCTGGCGCCGGCAGGGCAGCCAAGGACGACATCATCGATCTTGCGGCGGGCGTGCAGCTCAGGAAAAAGATCGGCGATCCCGTAGAGCCAGGCGCGGCGCTGGCTGTGGTTTACGGCAATGACGAAATGAAAGTGAAGGGCGCTGCGGCCGCCGTAGGCCGCGCATTCTCCATTGGGCCTGAAAAACCGCAGGCGCGCAGGCTGGTCCATGCAGCGATCTGCGGGAAAGGGCGGCCATAGAAGAATAGCCATATAAGAGCAGCTATATAAGAGTAGCCATGGAAGAGCAGCTACAAAGGGGCGACCCGCCCCAAGCCAGTTATAGCGCGATCGCCGTTCCATTAGCTGCGTGCCGGCACAAGATGCACGTACAGCAAAACGCGCGTAGTGCGTGCGGATGGCGTGGATGATAAAAGAGGGAAATACTATGAACGACAGAAAAAATGGCTGGAAGAAGTGCTGTATAATAGCCATCTCCATGGTCCTGGCGGGTGTTGCGCCTGCGGTCCTGCCGCTTCTGCCGGCATCGGCCCATGTGGCAATAGCGCCTTACAGTGTCGCCTACGCGCAGGCGGCGGTGCCAAGCAGCGTCAATACAGCGGCCGTAGGCACGGGCGCCTCGCGCATGACAAGGGGCGCCTTCGTCTCGAAGGCGGTGAACGCACTCTTCAGGACGGAGGAGTACGGTTTTGTCCTGCATGAAGTCTACTGCCAGCATCCGCGCGGCAACGGCGGCTACGTGCACATGGTCCCTGACGACGGGTTTATAACGGACGGCTTCCCGGCATTGTGCCTGGCCTTGCCGAGCATCAGCGCCAGCGGTTTTTCCGATGACAATACAGACATCATGGACCTGTCCGTGTGCGCCACTATTGCCAAGGAACTGGAGATCATCGACGGATATGGCGATGGCACATACCGCCCCGACAGCCCGATAACGGTCAATGAGGCCCTGAAGATACTCGTATGCACATTCTACCCCAATGCCTACACAGCCCACCAATACCCCGAAGCCTATATTGCCGCAGCCCGGCGCATGGGCATCCTGGACGGCTTCAGCTATAGCGACGGCAATGCCATACTTAGCGCAAAGGATGCGCTGAAGCTTCTGGGGAACTGCAAAGGGGGCACGGCCGGGCTGAATGTGAGGGTGATGCGGGATACGCCGCAGGCATGCGCGGAAGCCTATGCCGAGGCGGAAAAGACACGCAACGGGCTGCTTCAGTGCGCATTGCTGGGCGAGAGCGCCGCATATGACAGCGCATATGAATCCGTGATACTGGGGCATAATTGGGTTACAGGCGCGTCCAGCCCTTGGATAGAAAGCTATGACATCGAAGATTTGGGCGGGCTCAAATACAGGCTGTCCTTTCATATGGCCGACAGCACAGGCGCATTGCCGGCGCATGATAGATCCGTTGAGATGGAGCTGTTCGAGTCCGGCGGGTTCTACCACATAAAAGAGATAAGCCCCGCGCCATATAGCAGGGCCTAACAGACTGTGCCAATAACTGCAAAGCTGGGCAGCAGCGTCTGCCAGCGCCATCCCAGCAGCGTCGGCCAGCGCCATTCCAACCGCGCCAACCGTGCAATCCCAACAGCGGCGGCCGCCGCACCAGTCTAACAGGGCCAGCCCAGCAGCGTCAGCCGGCGCTGCCATGAGGCTGCTATCGCTTTGAGGCCTCTATAAGTTCGCGGGCGCTTTTCAGTGTGGTCTCTGTGATATTCGCGCCGCCCAGCAGCCGCGCGATCTCATGCACACGCTCCGATTCTTCTAATGGCAAGATTACCGTAAATGTTTTCTCGTCATCCGAACGCTTCTGTATCATAAAATGGCTGTCGCCAAAGGCAGCGATCTGGGGCAGGTGGGTTATGCATATGATCTGGCGGCTGCCCGCCATCCCGGCCAGCTTCTGCCCGACTATGCTCGCCGTGATCCCACTGATCCCGCTGTCTATCTCGTCAAATATCATCGTGGGGAT
>JAIRSA010000007.1 GCA_031255695.1 Eubacteriales Family XIII. Incertae Sedis bacterium
TGTATCTCCTCATACTCCTGGAGCTTCAGCTCGGCTTCCTCCATCCGTTTGTAGATGTCCTGTATGCCCGCTTCCTCGCTCTCTATGGAGACCTGTATGTCGGATATGGTCTTGCGCGACACGAACAGGTTCATGCCGTCGGTGCTGCGCGCCTGCGCGACGATCGAAAACCCGACGATGGCGCATAGCAGGAAGAAGAAATATCTCACATGCCTGATGCCGCGCTTGGCGCCGCGCCTGGTGCCGCGCCCGCTGCCCTCGCCGCTCATTGTTCCGCCGCCTCCACCGGTCTGGCATAGCGGAAGCCGGTCACGCTGCCGTTATACCCGGCGATGTTTATCTCATCGCTCTTCTCTATCGTCACGCGGATGCTGTAATACTTGATGGTGCTCATGATGCCGTGTTTTATGTTAATGGCCGAGTCCATGGTGTCCGGATCCCCGATAGCTAGTATTTTGTATGGAGGGGCGGTCGCCCTGGAGTTTATGTTCACGTTGTCGCCCGCAAGCACTATCTCGGTCAGGTTGACCACCCTGTGGCCGTTTATGGAAATCGCCTCCGCGCCCGCCTCCTTGAGCCTGTTCACAAGCCCCAGCAGCAGTTCGAAATGCGTCATTATCTCGCTGTATTGATCCTGCTCCGTGCCTTCTACCGGCAATGGGTCGTCAAGCGTTATGATCAGCCCGGGCCCGACCACGTCAAGCACGCCCGCCGCCATCTTGTAGCGCTCGCTCTCGCTCAGCGCCCCGGCCAGCAGGCTGTCCTCCTCTGCATTCTCTTTCTCTATGCCGGCCAGCCGCTCTTCGGCCAGCCTCAGTTCCTCCGTCAAACTGTTACGCTCAAGCTGCAGCTTCTCAAGCTGCGCCTGGTAAGGCGCGACCTTCCCTATGGGCACGAGCCCGCCCTGGTCGGAATTCCCCACTGACGTGATCTGCACGGATATGGCAAAGCCTATACAGATCGCCAGAAGGCTGACCATAAGCAGCCCGCCATATTTGTTCAGGTAGTTCTCCACGCCGACATCCCCCTTACGCTGCCTAGCAGCCAATGCCGCCCGCCCCCAAATGCGCCTAGTCCCATCCGGCACGGGCAGTACAAAGTAAAATAGGAATAGGGCTGCTGCCTGCCGCCCTCAATCTAAAGCCTTCGCAACCACCTGCCTTCACGCCAATGCCGCCCGCATCACGGCAATGCCGCCTGCCTTCGCGCCAATGCGCCCGCGTCGCGCCAATGCCGCCCGCATCACGCCAATGCCGCCGCCCTACTCGGCAAGCGGCTGCCAGGCGACGTAGCCGTCGCCCCCGATTTTGACCGTCCCCCTCTGGATCTCCTTCGAGTCGAGATCCAGGAGGACCGCCTTCAGCGTCTCAAGGTTTTCCAGGAGATTGTCAGGCGTGCCTTCGCAGATCAGATGGTCGTAAACATAAGCTCTTATTATTATATTCGAAATATCAATTTTTTTAAAGTACAATTCGCTTTTTTTTACGGCCTTCATAAGATTTAATGTGTCTGTAAAAGCCGCGTTCTCTTCAACTTTTACGGTTTTGCCCGCTTCCGCCTCCGTTACGGTCAGCGCCGCAAGCTCCGTAAGCACGGGCTCGGCGCCCGCCTCCCGCAGGACGAGCCCCTCCTCGTCTATTATTATGAAGCCTGCCCCATTCCGCATAAAGGCCGCCTCTTCCCTCTCGGACACATGGATCAGCAGGGTCGACGGCAGCTCGCGGCGCGTCTTGGCATTTATGATGTACGGGTCCTCCATGAGGGCCTTCTTCAGCCCGCCCGTGTCTGTCTCGAAGATATTGTCGCCTATGGCCACCCCCGCCATCTCTATGATCTGCTCCGAGGTATAATAGCTGTTGTTTTCAATGACGATCTCCTGTATGCCGAACACCTGGGATGTCAGAAAAAAATAAAGCCCTGCCCCAAGGGCTATGAGCCCCGCCGTTTTCAGCAGGTAATGCTTCTTCCTTCTCTTCTTCTTTTTCCTTGGTGGCTTTTTGGCCGCTGCGGCGCCCTGTCCCGCGCCCTCGTCAGGCGCGCCCGAAAGCCGGTTGTCCCAGTAGTCGTTCTCCATGGACTCCGGCAGCCATTTCCCATCCATAAAATCATCCTTCATAATGCCCACCCGAAACGATATGCGCGTATATGGCGTCGGCGGCGTCGGCCCGCCCCAGCTTCCTGCTCGCCTCGCCCATCTCGTTGACCACGCGTTTGTTGTTCTTTAGGCGCAATATAAGGTCCAGCAGCTTCTCCGGGCCCAGATCCTTCTCTTCAAGCAGTATGGCGCCCCCGCGCCCCGAAATGGTCTTCGCGTTGTAGAGCTGGTGGTCCCCGGTGACGTTCGGCGAGGGTATCATTATGGCGGCCTTGCCGCATACCGCGACCTCCGAGACGGTCAGCGCCCCGCTGCGGCACACGACGAGATCCGCCGCCGACATGTATTCGTATATATTGTCCGAATACGCCATCACGCTGATATTGCCGCCCGCCTCTATGCCGCTGCCTTCCAGCCCCTCCGCAATGCCGCTGTAGTAGCGCTCGCCCGTAATGAAATAGACCCGCATGCCGGCTTCCTTCTGAAGCTCCTTGAGTATCGGCGCCATGGCCGCGTTTATCGCGCCTGCGCCTATGCTGCCCCCGAAGCAGAGCAGCACGAACACGCCAGCGCCTATCCCCAGTTTTTCCCTGCACCCCCTTATCCCGGCCGTCACGAATTCCTTGCGCACCGGGTTGCCTGTCACTACCAATTTATGCTTTTCTTTGAAATATTTCCCGCCTTCCTCAAAGGCGATGAAGACCTTCTCGGCGTATCTCTCCGCCATCTTGTTGGCGACCCCGGGAAAGGCGTTCTGCTCGTGTATGAATGCCCGGATCCCCATCCTGCCGGCTTCCCGCACCACGGGCCCCGAAACGTATCCGCCCGTGCCTATGACCACGTCAGGCCTGAATTCCTTCAGGATCCTGCGGATCTCCGCCCCGGCCTTCAGCAGGTCAGCCACCGCGCCCACATTCTTCAGCATGTCCTTGCGGTTGAAGCCCCGTATCTTTATCAAACGTATGGGGTAGCCGCTTTCGGGCACGAGCCGCTTCTCCCTGCCGTTCTCACCGCCTATGAAGAGTATCTCGCTGCCCGGCTGCCGCCGCGCGATCTTGTCCGCAATGGCGATGGCTGGGTATATGTGCCCGCCTGTCCCTCCCCCTGCCAGCAGCGCCCTCATTGCGCCGCCGCCCGTTCTTTCCTGGCACGCCGCGAGACGTTCAGGACCAGGCCCGCAAGGCCCATGTAGATCAGGAGCGCGTTCCCGCCGTAGCTCACGAACGGCAGGGCGACCCCCGTAGGCGGCATCCAGGCAGTGACGACCAGGAAATGCATGATCACCTGCATGGCTATGAATATGGTCACGCCTGCGGCCAGCAGCATGCTGAATCGGTCAGCCGCCTTTATCGCTATGTAAAGCCCCCTGCCGATCAGAAGGAGATAGCCCGCAAGCAAAACGATGCACCCGACAAGCCCTAGTTCCTCGCCTATTATCGCCAATATAAAGTCATTGTAGCCCTCCGGCAGGTACAGCATCTTCTGCACGCTGTGCCCGAAGCCCACGCCCAGGACGCCGCCTGCCCCTAGGCCCAGCATGGACTGCGCCACCTGGTAGCCGCCGTCCTGCTGGTTCATGAAGGGGTCCAGGAAGCCCGTCAGGCGTTTCGCCTGGTACCCGTCGCCGTCCGACAGTATGATGTAGGCCACGGCTGCCGCGCCCGCCGAGACGATGCCGCCGAGATAGGCGACGTTCAGGCCGGCGACGAACATCATGCCGACGATGATGCCGCATACCACCACCGCCGTCGAGAGGTTGGGCTGCTTGTAGATCAGCAGGCCGAAGACCCCGCCCAGGGCCAGCATGGGGAGCACGCCGCCGAACAGCGATCTGATGCGGCCCTCTACGGAATAGAACCTCGCCACTATCAGTATCACGGCAGCCTTGGCGATCTCGCCGGGCATGAATGTGAATGAGCCTATCTTTATCCATCTCACCGCCCCGTTCAGCTCGTAGCCCAGCGGCGTGAACAGCACCACGAGCAGCAGCGCCAGGCTGACGATGCCCGCGAGGTAGGCGAACCTGTAGAAGAACCTTATTGGGATCATCTCCGCCGCTATCATTACGGCAAAACCCGCCACAGCGAATTGGGCGGCCTTGCGCAGGAAATAGTACTGATCGCCCATCTCGGCCAGGGCGAAGGCGCTGCTCGCGCTGCCCACCATGGCCACGCCGAACACGACCAGCCCCATCAATGCGGCAAAGTATATATAGTCGACTGCCCCTGCTTTGATCTTCTTATCCGGCATACTCAGCCAGCGCCTCCACGCATTTCTTGAAATCTTCCCCGCGTTCCTCGAAGCAGGAATACATGTCCCAGCTCGCGCAGGCAGGCGAAAGGAGGACGGTATCCCCCGGCCCTGCGGCCTTGAAGGCCTGCGCCACGCATTCTTCCATATTTTGGCATATAGCTATATTGGATGTGTCGAAGCCGGCGGCTTCCGCTGCCGCCGCGATCTTGCCGGCCGTCTTGCCCATCAGGGCGAGCATCTTCACCCTGCCCTCAAAGGCCTGGGCAAAGTCCTCGAAAGACGCACTCTTGTCATAGCCGCCCGCTATCAGGCATATGCCGCTCCCCATGGCCTCAAGCGCCTTGATCGACGCGCCGGGGTTGGTGCCCTTCGAGTCGTTCACGAAGCGCACGCCCCTCAGCCCGGCCACGGGCTCAAGCCTATGCTCCACGCCCTTGAACTCCCTGAGGGTCTGCGCCACGGAACCGCAGGCCGCGCCCGCGCATATGGCCGCGGCCGCGGCCGCAAGGGCATTCTCAAGGTTGTGCGCGCCCGGTATGGCAAGCTCGCCCGCCCCGCACAGGACAGTATCCCCAGCGGGTGCCTGCGCCCCACCGCCGTCAGAGGCACCGGTCGCCGCACCAAGGACGGGCGCCCCACCGCCGTCAGAGGTCCCAGCTGCTGTGCCGGGGGCCTGCGCCCCGCCTAGGCGCGCCACGATCTGCCCGCCGCGGACGAATACGCCATAGTCCAGCTCCCTGGCCCTGCTGAACGGCACGACGCGCGCGGCGCAGCCCGCCGCAAGCGCCCAGGCGGCGGGGTCGTCGCGGTTCACGACGAAAAAATCCCCCTCGCCCTGGTTCTCAAATATACGCGCCTTGGCGGCGGCGTAGTTTTCCATGTTCTTATGCCTGTCCATATGATCCGGCGTGATATTCAGCACGACGGACACGCGCGGATGGAAGCCGCTGATCGTCTCCAGCTGGAAGCTTGAAGTCTCGGCGACCATCCAGGCCCCCTCGCCCATATCGCCCAACAGCGCCTTAGATGCGGCAGGGACGCCTATATTGCCTACAATCTCCGTCCTCATCCCTGCGTTGGCCATCATCCGGCCGATCAGCGTAGTAGTCGTGGTCTTCCCGTTTGTCCCGGTCACCGCGATATAGCTGGCCCGGCCTATCCGCCACGCGAACTCAATCTCCCCTATTATCTCTGCCCCGCCGGCCCTGGCGGCAGCCACAAGCGGCGCGTCCACGGGCACGCCTGGGCTCAGCACCAAGCAGTCCCATCTTTCGTCCGGGCGCGGCTCGGCGCCGCCGAGGAACAGGCGGGCACCGCCGGCAGGCGCCTGGAAGAGCGCCAAGGCAGCCTCCCCGATCGCGCCCGCAGGCTTTGCGTCATAGCCCCAGGCCTCCGCCCCCAGCTTCGCCGCGGCCTCGGCCGCAGCCAGCCCCGACCTCGCAAGCCCGACGATCAGTATCTTTTTCCCAGCCCATAAAGACATGGCACACCGACCTTCCGCTGTCCTCCGGCTAAAACCATAGCGCAGATCTTAGCCGCGTTTTAGCCGGGGCAGCATCACATACTATAGATAAGCAGGGCCGCCGCGCATGCCAGCGCCGTAAGCCCCCAGAAAGCGAATACCACTGCCTGCTCCGGCCAGCCGGACAGCTCGAAATGATGATGCAGCGGCGCCATTTTGAAGACCCGCTTCTTCCTGAGCTTGTAGCTCGCCACCTGTATGATATCCGACATCGCCTCCAGCACATAGACCAGCCCGGCGATGGGCAGCATAAGCTCCATGTTCAGCGACATGGCCGCTGCTGCCAGGCCGCCCCCAAGCGCGAGGGATCCTGTATCCCCCATGAATATCTTGGCCGGATGGCGGTTAAACAGCAAAAATCCCAGACAGCCGCCCGCCATCGCGGCGCAGAGCGCCGCCCCCACAGGCGGGCCGCCCGCATACAGGTTCCACGGCAGCAGGCCTCCTGCCTGCATGCCCGCCGCTATGGCAAAACATAGGGCCACGATGGCAGTGACGCCCGACGCAAGCCCGTCCAGCCCGTCGGTCAGGTTCACGCTGTTCACGGCCGCGACGATCAAAAACGCCGCGAACGGTATATAAAACAGCCCTATATCGGCCTTCAGGCCCACAAAGGGTATAAATATCTCCGACGCGCCAGGCGACGTGAACAGCCTGTACGCGGCCGCCGCAACGGCAATCGCGGACTGGATCGCGATCTTCTGCAAAGCGGTAAGCCCCAGGTTCCTCTTCATCTTGACCTTCACATAGTCGTCGAAAAACCCAAGCGCCCCGAACGCGGCAAACGTGAGCGCAGGCGCCGCGGCCTCCGCCGAGATGCCGCCGAAGGCCACATAGGCGACGAGCGTGCCCGCGACGATGGCGATCCCCCCCATCGATGGCGTCCCGCTCTTGCTCTGGTGGGACTGCGGCCCGTCTTCCCTGATGTTCTGCCCGGCCTTCATGCGCCTGAGCACCGGCAGCAGCAGCGCGGTGAACACCGCCACGGCGGCGAAGGCAGCCACCACGGTCAGGGCTATGTGCGCCGCTATGGCCATATGCAAATCAAAAAAAGCCCTCATTTCAAGATCCTTTTCACCAACACCTCCATGGCCATGCCCCTAGAGCCCTTGACAAGGATCACGTCCCCTGCGGCCAGCATGCCTCTGATCGCCGCCCAGGCCTCGTCCTTTGTCGCAAAGCTCAGTATCTTCATGCCGGCCGCGCCTGCCCCGGCACCGCCACCTGCCGCCCCGGCCGCCGATCCAGCCCCAGCGCTGCCGCCTGCCGCCCCGGCAGCTGATCCTGCCCCGGCGCTGCCGCCTGCCGCCCCGGCAGCCGATCCAGCCCCAGCACTGCCGCCTGCCTTGGCCACGTATTCCGCCGCGCCCTCGGCGATCCCCGCCGCCTTCTCGCCCACGGCCACCAGCAGGCCGATCTTCTTCTTGGCCGCATAGGCGCCCACCTTGCGGTGGTACTCTGCGGATCTGCGCCCAAGCTCGTTCATGTCCCCCAATATGGCGATCTTCCGTATCCCCTTCACGCTTTCCAGCATATCCAGCGCCGCCCGCATCGAATCCGGGCTCGCATTGTATGTGTCGTCAATGATCTTCATGCCATCCTTGCCGGCCAGCCTGCCCGAAATCGTGAAGCTTGAAAGCCTTTTGGCGGACTCTTCCATCGAGATCCCAAGGCTGTGCACGGCAGCAACCGCGAGCGCCGCGTTCCCCGCATTGTGCCCGCCCAGTATCGGCATGAAGAACTTCACCATCTCGTCCCCATGCTCCAGGAAGAAGGTCAGGCCGTTCTCGCCCTCGCTCTCCACCTCCGATATGATGAAATCGTTCCTCCCCGTGCTGCCCACCTTGACAAGCCTGTAAGGGCCGGAGGCGCTCTCCTCCGTCAGGCAGCCGCCGTCCGTGTTCACGACCAGCACCTCGTCCGGGCCCATGTAGTTCGTTATTTCCAGCTTGGCGTCCCTGATGCCTTCCTTGCTTTCGAAGTTCTGGATATGCGCGTCCCCGATATTCGTTATGACGCCGATGTCCGGCCTCACTATATCGGCAAGCATGTCTATCTCGCCCGGCGTGTACATGCCCATCTCGAAGACGCCGACCTCTGTGCCGGCCTCCATATTGAGCACTGATATGGGCAGCCCGATCTCATTGTTCATGTTCGTCGCCGACTTCGCCGTCCTGAAGCGCTCCTTGCATATGTGGTAGATCATCTCTTTAGTGGTCGTTTTGCCTGTGCTGCCGGTAACGCCGATCTTCTTTATGCCGAAGCCTTTTATGTAATGCCTTGCTAGATCCTGCAATGCCTTTGCGGTGTCTTCGGCCAGCACCACGTTCATGCCGGCCGGCGCCGCGCCAGGATCCGATACCACGAAGCTGCGGCACCCCGCCTCCACGGCCTGCGGTATGAAGCTGTGGGCGTCATGCTTTTCCCCCACGAGCGCGAAGAATAGATCCGATGCCCCAGCCTCGCGGGAATCCTTGGAGACGCCGCGCACAAGCGCACCTGGGTCGCCGCTTATCAGCCTGCCCCCTACCGCTTCCGCTATTTCAGCCATACATAATTCTTTCATAATGTTTACCTATTTGTCAAGACCGCTGGATCCGTTTTTATGGTAGATATCAATTTCGGGAAATGCCTTTTCGTCAGCGGCCGCATTATCGGTACAGGAATACCGTGCCCCCTTTGGGCAGGCGCTCGCCCGCCTTCGGGTACTGATCCACGACCATGAAGTCCTCTTCCTCGCTGCCCTCCGGCGACACGGCGTACATCAGCTCGCTGCCCAGCAGCAGGCCGGCCGCGTCGCTGAAATTCATCGACTTCAGTTCTGGGACCGTCACGTAGGAGCTCTGCATCTTGGCCAAGGCTTCCTGGGTGTAAGACGGCATGATGTTCATGTGCCTCAGCACATTTACCATGATCTCCTTTATGCCCGGCCCTGCCGTCGTGCTGCCGAACTTGATGCCCTGCGGCTCGTCCACGATGAGCAGCACCGCGATCTGCGGATCTTCCATGGGCGCCATGGCCACCATTGAGCCCGTCACCTTGCCCGTCTTGTAGCTCCCGTTGTCCAGCTTCTCCGCCGTGCCCGTCTTGCCGCCTATCCTGTAACCCGGCACGGACGCCACCTTGCCCCCGCTCTCGGCGACGACGAACTCCATTATCTTCATCATCTCTGCAGCGGTCTGCTCGCTCACGACCTGCCTGACCGCCTGCGGCTCAAACTCCTCGATCAGCTGGCCGTCCTTATCCGCCACGGCCTTCACAAGCCTCGGCTGCATCAGCATGCCGCCGTTGCCCAGCGCGGAGACCGCTGTGATCAGCTGTATGGGCGTGACGGACAGCCCCTGGCCGAACGACATGGTGGCCAGGCCGACCTGCCCGGCGCTCTCCTTGCTCTGCAACAGGGCCGACCCCTCGCCCGGATAGTCGATCTCCGTTTTCGACGTTATGCCGAAGCGCTCTATATAGTCGTAGAACGTGTCGAAGCCCATGCGCTGCGCCAGCTGTATCATTACAGGATTGCAAGAGTTCCCCACGGCCTCTGTGAGCGTCTCCGCGCCATGCGGGTCATAATACCGCCAGCATCTGAGGCTGTTGTTGCCTACCTGGTAGTACCCCGTGCAGCGGAAACTGTCCGTGGGCGTCACGACCCTCTCCTCCAGCGCTGCCGACACGGTTATCAGCTTGAATGTGGAGCCGGGGTCATAGACGTCGCTCACCATGGGGTTGCGCCACATCTTGTTCCAATGCTGCACCTGCTCATTCGGCGGCAGCCCCCCGACATACTCTGCTTCCGCCGGGTCCAGCGGCACCCTGGGGTCGTTGGGGTCATAGTCGGGCGTCATGCCCATGGCCAGTATGTCCCCGTTGCGCGGATCCATCACGATACACATCACACGCTGCGCGCTCGTGGTTTCGGCCACATTGCCTATGGCCTTTTCCACATAATGCTGGATCGCTTCATCTATGGTGAGCACGACATTCATGCCGTTCTTCTCTTCGTAATGCTTTTCCGTGCCGTATGCGATGATGTCGCCGTACCTGTCGGTCTTCTTTATCCATCTCCCCGATATGCCGGTCAGGTACTGATCGTACTTCATCTCTATGCCGCCGCGCCCGTAGCCGTCATCGTTCACCGAGCCCAGCACATGGGCGGCGAAGGGTCCATACGGGTAATACCGGCTCACGTCGTCCTCGAACTCCACGCCGGCGATCTTGTTCTCCTTGATCCACGCGTCCAGCCCGTCCTTGGCGTCCTTGCTCACGTCGCGGGCTATCCTGACGCGCTGCTTGTCCTGCGACACGAGCCCCCGCAGCGCCTCTTCGTCCATGCCAAGCTGCTGCGCGAAGGCCACCATAAGCCCCTCCGGTAGCTTGCTGACGCCGCTCTTCTTTTCGCGCACGCCGAAACCTGCGGGCCTCACCCAGACCCTGTACGAAACCGCGCTTACCGCCAGCCCCTTCATGTTCCTATCCAGTATGCCGCCGCGGTGCGCCGGGATCATCACGTCCTTGGTCTGGCGCTCGGCCGCCTCCGCCGCATAGGTGTCGCTCTCCACGACAGCTATCCAGCCCACGCGGCAGATCAGCGCCACAAAGCAGCATGAAATGGCCACAAATGTGAATATCAGCCTGCCCTGGGTGCGGATATTCATATCCTTCCTGAACTGGCTGCCTATCCATTCCCATAACCTTATGCCCGCTGTCTTTTTCCTTCTCTCCTTCTTCACCATAGCTCGTACGCGTTTTCCTTGATATATTGCGCGAAATCGTTCACTTGGACGGTGCCGTCGACTATGAATACGAACTGCTCCGGCAATGGGTAGATCATGCCCAGTTCCTCGATGGCCCTTGACTCTATGCGGCTTATGCCCGAAGCATTCTTGATCTGCACCTCCAGGTTCTCGATCTCGATGTTGATGGCTGCCGTGTCTTTTATTGTCTGGTTTATATGCTGCTGTATGGACGCGTCGTAATTTGCCGGGACAATGCCGAAGACTACCATGATAATGCCGCTCAGCAACAGCAAAACAAGCAGGTTCGCCCTTACGTAAGTGTTGGCCTTGGGCGCCGGTTTGGCGGGCCTCTTCTCGCGTTCCTGCTTGGGTGCCAGGTCCACCCCATAATAGGCGTCCCTTTTGTCATGTCTGGTTCTTGCCCTTGTGGCGTTGGTTGCCGGTATCATATCTTCACTGTCTCCTGATCGTCTCTCGGCCGCCCTGCGGCAGCCCCCCTATGACTGTCCCCCTGTCCGCCTTGCGGCGGCGCCCCTGTTGTATCCCTTGCCCGGTTTCCCTAAGCCATGCCCCTGTTGTGCATGCCGTCTGCCCTTAAATGCCCTGGCTGGACGGCCGCCCCTATGGCCGCGCCAGTTTCTCTATGGCCCTCAGTTTCGCGCTGCGTGCCCTTGGGTTGGATTCCAGCTCCTCATCCGACGGCGTCAGCGGCTTCCGTGTCAGCCGCTTGGCGTCCGCCACCTTGCCGCACACGCAGGCCGGCAGGCCTTTCGGGCACACGCACGGGTCTTCGCGCCTCGCGAAGGCCTCCTTGACTATCCTGTCTTCCAGCGAATGGAAGGTGATCACGCACAGCCGCCCCCCTGGGTTCAGGCAGTCCATGAAATCCTCCAGCGCCCCCGGCAATGCCGAAAGTTCCTCATTCACCTCTATCCTTATCGCCTGGAAGACGCGCTTGGCCGGATGCGGCCCGTTGCGCCTGGCGGAAGCGGGTATGGCGTCCTTTATTATGCCCACAAGCTCGCCCGTGCCCGTGATAGGGCCTTTCTTGCGGCGTTCCGCTATAAACGCGCTGATGCGCGAGGCCCAGCGTTCCTCCCCGTATGCCCTGAATATCCTTGTCAGTTCGTCCCGGCTGTACTCGTTGACGACGGTTTCGGCTGTAAGCCCGCCCGTATCCCCTGAAGCGTCCATCCTCATGTCCAGCGGCGCGTCCGCCATGTACGAAAAGCCTCTGGCGGGATTGTCGAGCTGGAAGGAAGACACCCCCAGATCCAGCAGCGCCCCGTCCAGGCCGGCCACCCCGGCGTCGCGGAGCACCTTCTTGATGTCTTTGAAATTGTCATGGAACAGCATCTTCCCGCATTGGAATTTTTCCAGCGCCTGCCTGGAGGCCTCCAGGGCGTCCGCGTCCCTGTCCACCCCTATCAGCAGCCCATCCGGCCCCAATGCGGCGCAGATGCCTGCGGCATGCGAGCCGCCGCCCAGCGTCCCGTCCGCGAACACGCCCCCGGGCCTGGAAGCCACGCCGAGCAGCGCCATGGCTTCATTGTACATCACCGGTTTGTGGGAATAGTCCATATGCCGCGTGCCCCCCGTCACAAATGCCGCCGCTACGCGCCATGTCCCAAGGCGCCGCGCTTCAGCTTCGAAGCGTAGTTGCTGAGCGCCTTCACATCCTTGCCGGATATGCTCTGCTCATAGGCCTTCCTGTCCCATATCTCCAGCATTTTGAACATGCCTACCGTCGCCAGCTCGCGGCTGATGCCCGCATACTCGCGCGCGATGGGCGGTATCGTCACCCGCCCCTGCTTGTCTATGTCGCAGTAGTTCGCCGAGGTGTAATAATGCCGCAGCAGATCCCTGATGTTCTCGTCGTCCTCCGGCAGCCCTGCCAGATCCGATATGAATTTCTCCCATCCATTCAGCGTAAACGCATAGAGGCAGCGCTCGATGCCGTGGACAATCACGCATTTCCCCTCGTAATCTTTTCTCAGCTTCCCTGGTTTCGCCTCTTTGCCGACCCCCGTGCCGACGGTTTCTGGAACGCCATCGATGTGGCGTATGTCGAAGTCTTCGCAATACTTTGCAGGCATGAACATGCGGTTGTTGTCATCTATAGAGTTGTCAACGCGCCCGACCAGCATGATTTGCCTCCAATACTAAGAATAAACCGTCCTATTGTTTTCGTATCGACTCCAATATACTCCATTTTACTCCAAAACACAATCATTTGGGCAAAAAAAAATCGAGCATAAAGCTCTTTTTTTTAATAATCCTTATGTGGGCATGCTTATCTGCGAATAATATCAATATATCGCGTAGAATATGCGTTCGCATACCAAATATAGATATGCTTTCCCGTGTACACACAAGCGGCCGCCTGCGGCGATCGGGGCATCCGTCTGCACCGAACGCCCGCGTCAGCCGCCCGCATCAGACATTGAACAGGAAATGGACCACATCGCCGTCCTTGACCACGTAGTCCTTCCCTTCCGAACGTATCAGGCCCTTCTCCCTTGCTGCTGCCAGGCTCCCGCCGCACTCCATCAGCCTGTCGTAGGCTATGGTCTCGGCGCGTATGAAGCCCTTCTCGAAATCCGTGTGTATGCGCCC